>JBPCWX010000108.1:0-10555 GCA_051009095.1 Gammaproteobacteria bacterium
TTTATTTGTGTCGGGTTGACAGTGAGGTTTTATTCCGCGTTAAATTGATGCCCACGCCAGCGGGCGGCGCGCCGCGGCAAACATTGATTTTTGAAATGGACTCGCCCAATGTGTGCAACCCGCCCAATGCTTTTGCAGAAATGATACAGCGGTTACGCCGCATTGCAAAAGTGCTGGATATGTCATTGCGCGACCCCGCCGGCAATGCTATTGATGATGAACGGCTGCACGACATGAGCCGGCAGCTGTCATCACTAACGGCGCAAATGCGAGAGTTTGGCGTAACCCCCGGAGGTGCCTTGGCGCGCCTGATTTTTTCATAATGTCGCCATGGATTTAGCGGTAGTCAAAGCGCGAGCCACCCAACTGCGCCGCCAAATTCGCGCCGCTAATCGCGCTTATTATGAAGAAGATGCGCCGCATATCACCGATGCCGCATATGATGCGCTGTTTGCCGAATTGCTGGGATTAGAAGAAAAATATCCGGCGATTCGCCGACCCAATTCACCCACGCAAAAAGTCGGCGGCAAACGCGCCGCAGCCTTTGCGCCATTTGCCCACCCAACACCGATGCGTTCTTTGGGTAATGTTTTTGACCATGAGGAAGCGCAGCGTTTTTTTCGCCGCATGCAAGATGCGGCGGGCTTGACGCCAAGCTATGCGGCAGAATTGAAATTGGACGGCGTGGCTTTGAATGTGGTGTATGTGGACGGTAAATTTTCTGCGGCTGCCACCAGAGGAGACGGTGAGACAGGCGAAGAAGTCAGCGCCAATGCGCAAACAATAGTTAATTTACCGCGTGTTTTATCGGGCGGCAGCAGTTTGCAGGTGCGCGGTGAAGTGGTGATGACTTTTGCCGATTTTGCCTCCTTGAACGAGCGGCAGGCAGAAAGCGGCGGCAAGGTGTTTGCCAATCCCCGCAATGCGGCGGCAGGAAGTTTGCGGCAATTAGACAGCACCATTACTGCGGCGCGTCCCCTGCGTTTTTATGCGCATGGCGCAGTGCCGATGGGCGAGACGCCGCCCACGGAATTGCCCGCCATTCACAGCGCGATGCTGGATTGGCTGGAAACACAGGGTTTTGCCGTGGCCTCGCCGCGACTGTGCTCGGCGGATGAAGAGGCACTGCTGGCCTATTATGCGCAGATGCAGGAAGCCCGCGCCGGTTTGGTGTTTAGCGTGGATGGCGTGGTGTATAAGGTGGACGATTTTGCCTTGCAGGATAAATTGGGCTATGTGTCGCGTGCGCCGCGTTTTGCCGTGGCGTATAAATTTTCGGCGGAACTGGCAACCACGCAAATTATGGCCATTGATGTGCAAGTGGGGCGCAGCGGGGTGTTGACGCCGGTGGCACGGCTGCTGCCGGTGACGGTGGGCGGGGTGGTGGTGGCCAATGCAACCCTGCATAATGTCGATTTTGTGCGGCAAAAAAATGCGCGCATTGACGATTGGGTGGAAATACGGCGCGCCGGCGATGTCATCCCGGAAATAACGCAGGTGATTAAATCGGGCGGTGGGGCGGCGTGGTTGCCGCCGTCCGTGTGCCCTTCCTGTCATCACGCGGTGGTGATGGACGGTAAATTTTTGCGCTGTGGCAATGCGGATTGTTTGCAGCGGCGGCTGGGGCAGCTGTCCTATTTTGTATCGCGTGCGGCGATGGACATTGACGGCGTGGGGGGGGTGCTGCTGGAAAAATTGGCCGAGGCAAACTTGGTGCGCTTGCCGTCCGATTTATATCGTTTGCAAAAAGAGGACTTGCTCTCATTGCCGCTGATCGCCGAAGTGTCAGCGCAAAATATCTTATCGGCAATAGACCAAAGCCGCACCACAACATTGCCGCGGTTTTTAATTGCGATGGGAGTGCCGGGCGTGGGCGAATCTGCGGCGACGCAGTTGGCGCAATTTTTTGGTTCATTGGATGCCTTGCGCCGCGCGCCGCCAGAGGCTTTTGTGCTGGTGCGCGATATTGGCACAGAGACGGCGGCGGGGCTGCGGGATTTTTTTGCCGATGCTGGCAATGCCGCAGAAATAGAGCGTTTGCGGGCGGCGGGCGTATCATGGGAAGAGGCGGCGCCGTCCCTTCATCATCGTAAATTGATTGACTTTCTGTCGGCGATGCAGTCATTAAAAACAGTCATGCCACCGCATTTATTGCGGCAGGTCGATGGTGAGGCACCACTTTTTGGCTTGGGCAAAACAGCGGCGGAAAAATTGGCAGCGGCGTTTAGCGATTTGCATGACTTGGCGTCTGCCGATGAATTACGCCTGACAGCGGCATTGGGCAATGCGGCTTTGGCGGCGCGGGTGCGGGGGTTTTTTGGCGATTCATATTATGCCGCATTGGTGGATTTTTTGCATGGCTTGGGTTATGTGTGGCTGGGCAAGGATAAAGATGTGAATGATGCGGCGCCTTTGTCGGGCAAAACTTTTGTGTTGACGGGGACCTTATCCGTGCCGCGGACCGAGGTTAAAAAACGCCTTGAATTATTGGGCGGTCGGGTGGCGGGCAGTGTGTCGGTGCGCACAGATTATGTGGTTGCGGGTGAGGCGGCAGGGAGTAAATTATCGCAGGCGCAAAAATTGGGCGTGGCGATATTATCGGAGGAAGAATTGGAAGCAATGCTCGGAAATATAAAAGTGCCGCAAAATTCTTAATGGCGGTTTATTGTCTTTCAAGTGTTGGTGAGGGGCGGTTTTGCCATAAATACAAACGAAAAAAATAAAGGAAAATCTTATTATTACGATATTTTTATTATATAAATTATAAGATAATAATGGTGGAGATAAGCGGGCTCGAACCGCTGACCTCTTGCATGCCATGCAAGCGCTCTACCAACTGAGCTATACCCCCATAGATATAAGTGGATTCTAAGACATTTTACCGTTGCCTGCGTTGCAAAGAGCGGATTATTTTTTTAACCAATCCAGCAAATTTTGCTGAGTTAATCCGCTTGTCTTCAAATTGTTTAGGATGATTTTTTTGGGTATCTCATCATATAACGGCACAACAATCGGACGAATAATTCCCCGCTTGCGCAGGATACAATGACTTCCTTTTGTCCGCGATTTCACAAAGCCCATTGCCTGAAAAAAGCGTACTAGTTTTTTTCCGTTGATAACCGGCAGAGGGCGCGGCATCGTTAGGCCAATATGGGAATTTGCAGAGGCAAGCGGATAAGTGGAGGATGAGTCTTGGCGGCTTGAGCGGGTTTAGTTTTGGTCGGCGATTCCCGCCTAAAAAATCCGCTTTCTTTTAGGACTTGCAGCAGGGTGTCATTTTCAAAGCAGTCTTGAATAAACAATTCCATTGCTTCGATCAGATTGCCGCGGGCTTCTCGTTTTGTTTTGCCCATGCTGTAAACATCTAAGGCGGGGCAATAAGAAGTGTAAGTCCCCGATTTCTCTTTTTCGATCATGCCAACAAGTTCGACTTTAATGGTCACTTGCTGCGGCTTTTTAAGGATGGAAATGGATTGGGGCATAATTTATAATCTCCTTTTGTGATGGTGTCATTCTACTATACTATTTCAATTCTGCCAATTTTCGCGCTGTTTTTTCATTATGATGTGGTCATCAGTAGGCGACAAAATATGGACACTGTAAAAAATTGCACACTATCACCAAGTTGTTGGATTATTGATGAATGGCTTTGTGTTCATATTTGATAATGCGGTTTTAGATACACTCACGAAACAGTTGTTTTGCACTATCGGCATCCAAGGGCACCGGATTACCGGCGGCGCTTGGGTCTTCCACTGCCATGGCCGCCAGGTCATCAATGCTGGCGTCATCCACGCCTAAGTCGCGCAATTTTGCCGGTATCTGCAAAGTTTGCAAAAGACAGCAGATATGCTCATAAAAACCGTCAAAACCGCCATCAATGCCCATATATGCGGCAGCGGCAGCAATTTTGGCTTCTATCGCCGCACGGTTAAAACGCAGCACTGCGGGCATGACTATCGCATTGGTCATGCCGTGATGGGTATTGTAGCGGGCGCCGATCGGGTGCGACAGAGCGTGGATTGCCCCTAATCCTTTTTGGAATGCGACCGCTCCCATGGATGCCGCACTCATCATTTGCGCCCGTGATGCTAAATTGCCGCCATCGGCAAAAACCCGCGGCAAGTGCGTCAGTGCCAGCCGCATTCCTTCCAGCGCAATGCCTTGACTCATCGGGTGATAATTTGGCGAACAATAAGCCTCTAAACAATGCGCCAAAGCGTCCATGCCAGCGCCAGCGGTAAGGTGCGGCGGCGCGCCCGCAGTTAGGGCGGCATCACAAATAACGTCGCGCGGCAGCATCTGCGGGTGGAAAATAATTTTTTTTACTTTGTTTTGTGAATCGGTCAACACCCCAGCACGCCCGACTTCGGAGCCCGTGCCCGCAGTGGTGGGCACCGCGACCAGGGGAAAAATAACATCGGCATCGGCACGCCGCCACCAGTCGCCAATGTCTTCAAAATCCCACACCGGCCGTTTTTGCCGCGCCATAAACACGGTGAGCTTGGCCAGATCCATGCAGGAACCACCGCCAAAAGCAATGGCGCCATCGCATTGATTATCATTGAATGTTTTAATCGCCGCCGTTAAATTAATATCGCTTGGGTTAGAATCCACTTCGGCAAAAGTGGCGTATTCCATATCGCCGAGCAGGGCGCGCGCTTGCTGAGTCATCGGCATGGCAAGCAAGGCGCGGTCGGTGACAAAAAGCGGACGGTGGATGCCCGCTTCGGCAAGTGTGGCCGCCAGTTCGCTGAGGCGGCCGACACCAAAGCGGATGGATGTGGGATAACTCCAATGGGCGTTTAGCGTCATATGAGCGGGGCGGTTAGGCGGTTTTTTTGAGATGGTACGATTTTGGGCGGGTGAGGTTGTGATAGCCAATGACCGACAAAGAGCCGCCGCGCCCGGTGTTTTTGCGCCCGCTCCAACACAGTGCAGGGTCAAGATAATCGGCACGATTCATAAACACCGTGCCGGTTTGCAAACGACCGCCAAAGGTTTTCGCCCGTGCTGTATCATGAGTCCACAAAGAGACCGTCAAGCCAAAGTCGCTGTCGTTTATCAAGGTCGCCGCTTCATCATCATGGTTTGTTTTCATAATGCCCACCACCGGGGCAAATGTCTCCTCCCGCATGATGCGCATTTGGTGGTTAACATTAATCAACACTTGCGGCATCACATATGCGCCTCCGTCATCCTGCGGGAATTTTTTGGCATCAATCAGCAAAGATGCGCCGCTCGCTTGGGCCTCATCAATTTGCGCCCGCGCAAGATCGGCAAAACGGCGCGCCGCCATCGGGCCCAGGGTGGTTTCCTCTTGCAGCGGATTGCCCAATAAATGCGCTTCGGCGATTGCCTGCGCCCGCGCAACAAAGTCATCATACAGGGAGGCTGCCACATAAATGCGTTCTATGCCGCAGCAGCATTGTCCGGAATTAAACAAAGCACCGTCCATAAGCGATTCAGCGGCAGCATCGAGGTTGGCGTCTTCCATCACATAGCCGGGATCTTTGCCGCCCAATTCCAGCCCGATGCCGGTAAAAGTTCCCGCCGCTGCCCGTTCCACTGCCCGCCCACCTTCTACGGAGCCGGTAAAATTGACAAAATCAAAACAGCCATCGGCAATTAAAGATGTTGTGGTATCGCGGCTCCACAGCACATTTTGGCAAATATCCGCCGGCACCCCGGCCGCCGTAAAAGCCTCCGCCAAACGGCTGCCGCTGAGAAAAGTTTGCGCTGCCGGTTTTAGCAATACCGCGTTGCCCGCCACCAAGGCCGGAGCCACCGTATTAATTGCCGTGAGATAAGGGTAGTTCCACGGCGCGATGACCAAAACCAAGCCCAGCGCTTCGCGTTCGATGCGCCGTGAAAATGCGGCGGATTCTTCCGCTATCAGCGGGCGCAATGATTCCTCCGCAATATCCGTCATGTATGCAGCGCGTTCGCGCACGCCGCCAAATTCGCCGCCATAACGCACCGGACGCCCCATCATCCATGCTAACTCTTGTGTCGCTTCGGTCGCTGCTGAACATAATTTCTCAATGCCCGCCCGCACTAAAGCAACGCGCTCCGCAAGCGGACGCGCCGCCCATGCTGCTTGCGCCGTCCGCATGGCTGCTGCGGTTTTTTGGGCAGCCGCTAAACTCTGCAACGGTTGTTCGGCATACAAACAACCATCAATCGGCGAGATACATTGCACGGTGTTATTCATGCCCGCTCAAACCCGCGATATATATCCCAATCAGTTACGGCGGCATCACATTGTTTTTGCTCCCATTGGGCGGCATGCACATAGTGGTCTATCACTTCATCGCCAAAGGCTTCGCGCAGCATTTCTGACTCCGCAAGTGCGGCGGCTGCCGCCCGCAGCGTTTGGGGGATGCGGCGCGCCTCCTCAGCGTAGGCGCTGCCGCAAAACTCCGCGTCCAATTCCATGCGGTGGCGAATGCCGTCCAATCCTGCGGCCAATAATGCCGCCATGGCCAGATAGGGATTGAGGTCGGCGCCGCCGACACGGCACTCCACCCGCACTGATGGCTCATCGGTTGCGCATACGCGGTAGCCGGCGGTGCGGTTGTCGGTTGCCCACACTGCGGCGGTGGGGGCAAAAGTGTCGACGACAAAACGTTTATATGAATTGACAAAGGGCGCCAAAAAGTAGGTGATGGCGTCGGCATGACGCAAAAGACCCGCCAAATAATGTTTCATCAACGCCGACATGCCATGGGGTTTGCCGTTTTCATAAAACCGGGAGGCGCCGTCATTGCCGCACAGTGATTGATGAATGTGGCAGGAATTGCCGGCGGCGGCACGGTGCCATTTTGCCATGAAAGTAAGGGCGCGGCCGCCCGCCCAGGCGATTTCTTTGCAGCCATTTTTAACGATGACATGCCGATCCGCCATGGTCAGGGCGTCGGCGTAGCGAATGTTAATCTCGCCTTGTCCGGCATCGGCTTCGCCTTTGGAATTTTCCACCGGCACCCCGGCACCTTGCAAACCATTGCGGATGGCGCGCATAATGTCTTCGTCTTTGGTGGTTTGGAAAATGTGATAGTCTTCATTGTAAGGTGAGGCGGGCGACAGATTGCGGTATCCCTTGCGCCAGGCTTTTTCATAACTTTCGGCGAAGAGAAAAAATTCCAATTCTGATGCCATATACGCCGTCATATTCGATTTTGCAAGTTCGGCGATTTGTTTTTTGAGCATGGCGCGCGGTGAATGGGCGACTTCCTGGTGGGTTTCGTGGTGGTATACATCACAAAGCACCAGAGCGGTTTTTTCCAGCCAGGGAATACGCCGCAACGTCGTCAGGTCGGGCTTCATCACATAATCGCCATAACCCTTGCTCCAACTTGTGGCGCGGTAGCCGTCGACGGTTGACATTTCCATATCGGTGGCGAGCAGATAATTACAAGCATGGGTTTCCTGCCAGGCGCTGTCGCGAAAAAATGCGGCATGAAAGCGTTTGCCCATCAGCCGCCCCTGCATATCCGTTTGCGCCACAATGACGGTGTCAATATCGCCGTAGACGGTGGCTTGCTTGAATTCTTCGAATGTTAGCATGTTGTTATTGATGATGGTTTTAACAAAGCACTGCCCGGCCGCCGTGCGGCCGGGCAGAAAGGTGATGCTTAGGCATAACGGTAGGGTGGGCCGGCTTTCTCCATGGTGGCGCGATATTCTTTAAGAATATTGACCACTTTGGCGGTTCTGGGGCTTTGCTGGGCAACTTCATCCCAAAACCGTATTGCTTCATCTTCCACCGTTTTCCACTCTTCGGCAGGGATTGATGTCAGTTTGAGTTTGCTCCCCTGCGTGCGCAGTTTGGCTTCACCGCCCCAATACCAATATTGGCGGTAATAATGTGAGCTGTCCATGCACAAGCGAAACAGTGTTTTGAGGTGGGCGGGCAGAGCCTCCCATTTTTCGCTGTTGGCAAAGTATGAACCGCACCAGGCGCCAGAAATGTTATTGGTCAAGAAATAGTTGGTAACATCAGCCCAACCCACCGTGTAATCTTCGGTAATTCCAGACCAAGCGATACCGTCCAATTCGCCGGTTTGCACCGCGACTTCGATATCCTCCCATGGCAAGGTCACCGGCACCACGCCAAAGCGTGACAAAAACCGCCCCGCCGTGGGAAAAGTAAAAACCCGCTTGCCTTTGAGGTCATCCAATTTATGAATTGGATCGACGGTGGCAAAATGGCACGGATCCCAAGCGCCAGCACTGAGCCAGGTCACCCCGTCAATTTCGCCATATGCCTCTTCCCAGATCTCACGCAAGCCCCAATCATTAAAAAGCGCCGGCACATCGAGGCTGTAGCGGGTGGCAAAGGGAAAATAGCCGCCAAACACCGATATATCCACCGGGGCGGCGATGGAATCATCATCGCTTTGCACCGCGTCAATGGTGCCCCTTTGCATGGCGCGGAACAATTCCCCGGTCGGCACCAACTGGTCGGCATAAAACAATTCAATCTCCATCTGTCCTTTTGCCACTTCGTTGAATGCGTCTATTGACGGCTTAATGACATGCGCCGCCAATGCCGCCCCGGCATATGTTTGCATGCGCCATTTAATGACATTCTTGCTTTGGGCGTGGACATATGGCGCAGTGGCGACGGCGGCGGTTGCCGCTCCGACTGTTTTTATAAAATGACGTCTGTTTTTCATAATACGTTCTCCTTCATGGTTGGTCAATATCACCCGTTTTGGGCGGGTGGTCAAAAAATCATTTTCCCTGATGCAATTCCGGTAAATACAGCGCAATTTGCGGGAACATAATCACCAGCACTAAGCCTACAATCATCACCATCACAAAAGGCACAATGGAGCGGTAAATATCAGCCAGCGAAACTTCTGGAGGCGCCATGGCCCGCATGAGAAAAAGATTATAGCCAAAAGGCGGGGTCATGTATGCAATCTGACAGGTAATAGTATATAACACGCCATACCAAATGGGGTTGAAGCCAAGGGCAATAATTAACGGCACATACAGCGGGGCGACAATAATCAGCATTGCCGTGTCATCCAAAAACATGCCCATAACAATATAGGTTAACTGCATCAGTAGCAGCACTTCCCACGCCGAAAGCCCCCATTTTTCTAAAAACAAAGACTCTATCGCTTTCACCGCGCCCAAGCCGTCAAACACCGCACCAAAGCATAAGGCGGCCAAAATAATCCACATGAACATGCAGGAAATACCCAGCGTTTTGCGTACGGTTTCTTCGATCACCCGCCGACTGAGCCGCTTTTTAACAACGGCGGCGACGGTGGCGAGGGCGGCACCCACTGCGGAACTTTCCACCAAACTCGTCACCCCGCCCAAAAATAATCCCATGATAGTAAAAAAGATAATCAGCGGGAAAAGCCCAGAGGCTAACAGGCGATATTTTTCTCCCGCCGACAGCAGTCGCTCGGCTGCCGGAAGCGGCGGACCTAATTTGGGTTGCAGATGACATCGCACTACAATATAAATAATAAACAGAGTCGCCAGCATCAGTCCGGGCAAAATGCCGGCAAGCCATAATTGGCTAATCGGTTGTCGGGCAATCATGCCATACAGCACCAGCACCACACTGGGCGGTACCAAAATGCCGAGAGAACTGCCCGCCTGAATGACGCCGGTGACCATTCTTTTGTCATAGCCGCGCTTGAGCATTTCCGGCAAGGCAATGCCGGCGCCCACTGCCATGCCGGCAACACTGAGCCCGTTCATTGCCGAAATCGCCACCATTAAACAAATGGTGCCCACCGCCAAACCGCCGCGCAAAGAGCCCGCCCACACATGAAACATCTTGTATAAATCCGCCGCCATGCCCGATTCTGAAAGCATGTATCCCATATAAATAAACAACGGTAATGTTAGCAATGGATACCATGTCAGCAGCTTAAAGCTTGCATTAAACGGCATTTCTGAAGCGCCGTCCCCCCATAATACGAGTGCTGATACGGCGGCGACAAAGCCAATCGCGCCAAATATGCGCTGTCCTGTCGTCAGCATGACAAACATCGATAGAAACATCAGCAGAGCGATAATTTCGTGGCTCACAATTTCCTCCCCAAGGCTGCAGCAAGGTCATCAAAAAATACGGCGAGCGCTTGCAACAGCATCAAAAAAACGCCGATGCTCATCATAATTTTTACTGGCGCCAGCGGCGGCGCCCAAGCGGAATAATTTTTCTGGCCATATTCCAATGCGTATTGTGTGCTGGAAATGCCACCCGCCAGCAGTATCACCAAATAAAAAATCAAACACAGCACCGTGGCGGCATCGGCGGTTGCCCGCGCCCGCGGCGACCATTGGGTATAAAATAAATCCATGCGGACGTGCGAGTCCAGCTGCAAAGAATAAGCGCCGCCCAATAGATAATATGCCGCCAGCAAAAACTGGGCGACTTCCACCACCCAAATGAGGGGTTGGTCAAAAACTGTGCGCGATACTGAGGAATATAACAGCACCGCAATCATCACAAAAACCAGATACATGACGGCACGCCCGATTCTGCGGTTTAGCGCATTGACCCAGCGTACATACAGGACAATCG
>JBPCWX010000109.1:0-5006 GCA_051009095.1 Gammaproteobacteria bacterium
CGGCACAAAAACGCTCTCAGCTTGCGCCGCATCCGCGCCTTTGACAAAAACAACTGGTGGCAATGGGGGCGGGCGCATTATCAATCGGACTTGCCGCGCGTGTATGTCAACGCCAAAACCCGCCGTCCGCAGCCGTTTTTTTTACACTCCGCCACCGCATATGATGGTTCGGTATTGGCGATTTTTCCGCATCATCGGCGCGTGAATCTGGCCACGGTATGTGATGATTTAAATCGAGTTGCTTGGGAGGAATTGGGCTTTATGTGCGGCGGGCGATTCTTATTCGCTCAGCGCAGTTTGCAAAATTGCCTGCTGCCGGAAAATTTCAGGCAATATCTGCCGCCGCGCTTTTTATCGTCAGCGGTGTAGGGCGGCTGTTGCGCCGCAAAGCGACTATGGCAATTTTTGGGCGGGTGTCAATAATCACAAAAATATATCGGCATGATGCTCATGTCGCCATCTCGCCACGCGCCTCGGGCGGTAATTTCTTTTGTAATATGTGCGCGGCGATTTTTTAGCCGACCATAATGGAAGGTGCGTTCACATTGCCATAGGTAATGCGCGGGAAAATCGACGAATCCGCCACCCGCAAACCATCCACACCCAGCACGCAGCCATCCGCATCCACCACCGCCATTTTGTCATCCGCCGCCCCCATTTTGCACGTGCCGCAGGGGTGATACGCACTCTCTGCGGCGCGGCGAATAAAAGCGTTCAATTCCTCATCACTATCGCCCCGCGGGTCAATCGGGGCGCCGCAAAATTCCGCCATTGCCGCCTGAGCAAACACTTCCCGCACCAAGCGAATGCTATAACGAAAATTCCGCCAATCCGCATCCCGCGACAAGTAATTGAAAAAAATAAGCGGCGCGGATGCGGGGTTATTATCACGCAATTTAACCCAGCCGCGCGATTCTGAGCGCATCGCTCCGACATGCGCCTGAAAACCATCGGTCGCCGCCGCCGCTTTGCCGTCATAGCGAATCGCCCCCGGCAAAAAATGAAACTGAATATCCGCATATGACGCCTCGGGCGTCCGCAAAAACGCCCCCGCCTCAAAATGATTCGTCGCCCCATCTCCGTGGCGTAAAAATAACCACTGCGCCCCAATCCACCCCTTTGCCAGCCAACCCAATTTGCGATTGAGCGTAATCGGTTGGGTGCATTCCTGCTGCACATATATCTCCAAATGATCCTGTAAATTTTCGCCCACGCCCGGACGGTCGGCAATAACCGCTATGCCATGCTTGCGCAATTCATCGGCGCCGCCCACCCCCGACAACATCAATAATTTTGGCGAATTGATGGAAGATGCGCATAAAATAATTTCCTTGCGCGCATAAATCCGCGTGGGCGTGCTGCCGACCATGGTTTCCACCGCTTCGGCGCGGCTTTGCTTAAAGCGGATATGCTGCGCACAAGCGCGCAACATCCGCACATTCGGCAGCCGCAAAGCCGGGCGCAAATAGGCGCGTGCCGCCGACCACCGCATCCCGCGCCATATCGTCTGTTCAAACTGACAAAAACCTTCAGGATTTTCGCCGTTATAATCCGCGGTATAGCCCAACCCCGCCTGTTGTCCCGCGGCGATAAAAGCCTCCGGCAAAGGATTGCGCCGTGGCGCGCGGGTGATCTGCAAAGGTCCCCTGCTACCGCGCCAGCCGGCTTGACCGTCGGGCGCGTTTTCCAACCGCAGATAATACGGCAGCACATCTTTATAAGCCCAGCCGCCCGCGCCGCTTGCCGCCCAATAATCAAAATCCGCCCGATGACCGCGCACATACACCATGCCGTTGATGGCGGACGAACCGCCCCACACTTTACCGCGCGGACATGCCAGCCGCCGCCCGCCCAAATGCGGCTCTGGCTCCGTCATATAACCCCAATCATACCGCGGCATATTCATCGGATAAGAAAGGGCGGCCGGCATATCAATCAAAACACCGCCATCGCGCCCGCCGTGTTCGATGATGAGAACATCGCAGCCGGCCTCACCCAATCGCCGCGCCAAAGCGCAACCCGCCGACCCCGCGCCCACAATCACATAATCAGCACTTTTATCATGACGCGCCATTTGACTTATTGTTAGCGCAGCAAGGCACTGTATATTTCAGCATCATCAATCACGCCGATCAATTTGCCGTCTTCCTGCACATATACGGGGGCGCCGCTTTTATGTTTGGCGCGCAGCACCTCCATAAACAACGTGTCGGCGGCGGTGATATTATCGGCGGCGAGCGGCGCGTTATCAGACAAAGGGCGCATGATCGCTTGGGCGCTCAGTGTTTTGAGGGGATTCATATGAGCGACAAAATCCGCCACATATGGCGTTGCCGGATTGAGCACAATATCTTCTGGCGCACCCGTCTGCACCATGCGCCCGCCTTCCATAATGACAATGCGCCCGCCGATTTTTAGCGCCTCGTCCAAATCGTGGCTGACAAATAAAATGGTGCGCTTAAGTTGTTTTTGCAGATTGAGCAATTCATCTTGCAGGCGGGTGCGAATCAGCGGGTCCAGCGCAGAGAAAGGCTCGTCCATCAATAAAATAGGAGATTCGGTGGCAAAAGCCCGCGCCAAACCAACGCGCTGCTGCATACCGCCGGATAATTCATGAACACGGCACTCTCCCCATCCTTCCAAATTTACCATAGTTAATTGCTGCTGGACTTTGTCATGCCGCTCGCGCGGCGGCATCCCCGACACTTCCAAGCCAAAGGCGATATTATCCGCCACGGTGCGCCAAGGCAGTAGCCCAAATTGCTGAAACACCATCGCCACCCGCCGCGTGCGAAAAAACCGTAGCGTCGCATCATCGGCGCGCGTAAGATCCACCAGCTTTTTACCGTCATCAACACGCACCACGCCGCGGGTGACGGTGTTTAATCCATTAACGGCGCGCAGCAGTGTTGACTTGCCAGAACCCGATAGCCCCATCAAGACGACAATTTCACCTTGTCCGACCTCCAGGGAGCAATCATGAACACCGAGAATTTGTCCGCTGTCGCTTTGGATTTTTTCGCGGCTTTGCCCGGCGTCCATGAGCGGCAATGCCTGTTCGGGCGCCTTGCCAAAGACAATGGAAACCGCTTCTAATTGCACCGCCGGATAAGTCATATGGGTATTTTGCCACACTTAGCACCGCAGTTTTATGATAAAAATGCGCTAAGGGCGACGATAACACCGCCGCCATATGATTTAATGCGGCACTATCCCGCACTCTGAGAGGAGATAATGATGTTTACTTTTGCCCCCCACACACGAATGCGCCAGTCGCCATATTTTGCCGCCACCGTAGCGGCAGGGGTTACGATGTTTTTATCATACAATAAAATGCTGCTGCCGGCGAGTTATGGCGCGCCTGAAGAAGAGTATTGGCGGCTTATCCATGGCGTCTCACAATGGGATGTGGCGGCGCAGCGGCAAGTGCAGCTGCAAGGTCCCGATGCGGCGCGCTTGGCGCAAATTCTTACCCCGCGCGATTTATCCACCGCTCAGGCGGGACAGGGAAAATATGTCGCCCTGTGCGATCATCGCGGCGTCATTATTAATGACCCGATATTATTGAAATTGGATGATGACCGATATTGGCTGTCAATCGCGGATTCGGACATGTTATATTGGGCGCGCGCCATCGCCGCCGAGCGTGGCTTGCGGGTGGCTGTCAGCGAGCCCGATGTGTCGCCCTTGGCGGTGCAGGGGCCCAAAGCCGGCGAAGTGATTGCCGCCGTTTTGGGCGAGTGGACGCGCGATATTAAACATTTTCACTTTCACAAAACCGCTGTTGCCGGCATTCCATTGTTGCTTGCCCGTTCTGGCTGGTCAAGGCAGGGCGGTTTTGAATTATATTTAATGGACGGTAAAAAAGGCGTGGCGTTATGGAATATCATCAATGAAGCCGGGCAGCCTTGGGACATTGGCCCCGGCACGCCCAATGCTTGCGAGCGGATTGAAAGCGGGCTGCTTTCTTGGGGCGGTGATACCGATGATGACACCAACCCTTTTGAGATTCGCCTGGAAAAATTTATAGATTTAACCGCCCCGGATGAGGTGGTGGGCATTGCGGCGCTGCGCCAAATTCACGCCGCTGGAGTGGCACGCCATCAGTTGGGCGTGATCTTGGAAGGCGACACCCCCGCCGCGTCAAATACGGTATGGCTTGACTTGCGGCAAAACGGCAAAAAAGTCGGCGATATGACTAACGGTATATGGTCGCCGCGGTTGCAAAAAAATATTGGTTTTGCGTTAATCTCCCGCACTTGCGCAGTCGGCGACAGGGTGGAAGTGGTTAAAGAAAATGGCGCCATACCCGCCCAATTAGTTGCCTTGCCTTTTGTTGCGCCGTCTTAGGCAACCCGCCCATCGCCGTCAATATTGCCCAACTGTTAATCGGCGGAATTAAAAGGATGCCGCCGCACAATAGTCTCATGCCGTTCGCGACCGGTGGAGATAATGTCAATTTTGGCCCCCGATAATTCTTCTATGCGGGCAATATAACGGCGCGCCGCAGTGGGCAAATTCTCATCATTATCGCAATGAGCAGTCGGGGTGCTCTGCCAAGAGGGAATGTCTTCATAGATCGGCTGACAACGCATCAATGCCGACGGATCGGCAGGTGGTGTCGCCAATGTTTTGCCGTCCAATGAATAAGAGACGCATAATTTAATATCGCTCAACTCGTCCAGCACATCCAATTTGGTCATCACCAAACGGCGGCAGCCATTGATGCGCAAGGCATGGCGCAGCAGTGGAATATCCAGCCATCCGCATCGCCGTCCGCGGCCGGTGGTGGCGCCGACTTCTTCGCCAACGGCGGCAATTTTTTCGCCTTCGGCGTTTTTGAGTTCGGTGGGAAAAGGACCGCCGCCCACCCGCGTGGCGTACGCTTTGATAATCCCCAACACCTCCGGCCGCAAATCAACGCCCGCACCGCCAGCCGCCGCCGCCGCCAAACATTGGGCGGCAGTGGTGTGCGGATAAGTCCCCTGCTCAATGTCCAGCAGCGT
>JBPCWX010000110.1:0-10101 GCA_051009095.1 Gammaproteobacteria bacterium
CGACATGGCTTTGTGTGGTCCGGTCAAATATTGGGATGTGGCTGCCGGCACGGTGATATTGCGGGAAGCCGGCGGATTATTAGCGGATGTTGACGACCAAACCGCCTTTTCTTTTGGCGCCCCAACAAAATGTTTTGCCGCCGGCGCCCCCGGCGTTTTCACCCCTTATTTAAATGAATTAAAAAAACACTGCCGCCAATGAGCGCCACCACTCCACTAATGCGGCAGTATATGGAAGTCAAAAAAGACTATCCAGATATGTTGCTGCTGTTTCGCATGGGCGATTTTTATGAGATGTTTTATGCCGACGCCGAGCGTGCCGCAGATTTACTCAATATCACCCTCACGAGACGCGGTAGCGCCGGCGGTCAAGCCATTCCCATGGCCGGCGTGCCGGTGCATGCCGTCGAGCAATATCTGGCGCGGTTAATTAAACTGGGCGAATCCGCCGCCATTTGCGAGCAAATCGGCGAACCAGACGGCAAAGGGCTGATGCGCCGACAAGTCACGCGGGTGGTCACTCCGGGCACGCTGGTGGAATCCGCCATATTACCCGACCAGCAATCTTGCATCCTCTTTGCCGCCGCCGCCGATTCTGAGCAACACGGCTATGCGTGGCTGGATCTAACCGCCGCCAAATTTTGCGTGGGCGAAAGTCAATCGCTCAAGGCTTTGGCCGATGTTATTGCCCGCGTGCGCCCGGCGGAATTATTGCTTCCTGAATCCATGCCGCCGCCGGTGGTCGACGGTGCGCTTAGATTCCTCCCCGATTGGCGTTTTGCCGTCCCTGATTGTGAACGGCGGCTCATCACCCACTTTGGCGTCAATGATTTGAGCGGCTTTGGTCTGAGCGGCCGTCCTTTGGCGGTTGCCGCCGCCGGCGCCCTGCTCCGCTATGCCCAAGATGCGACCCGACAATCACTCACTGAGGTGACAGAACTCACCCGCGAAGAAACCACCGATTTTATCGGGATGACCGCTTCCACCCGCCGCAGTTTGGAATTAACCAAAACCCTGGCCAATGAACAAAGCCCAACCCTGCTTTCAGTCGTCAATCGCTGCCTAACCGCCATGGGCTATCGTTTGCTTGCCGCCACCTTACACCAGCCGCCGCGCCAGCGAGATGAAATTGGCGCGCGTCATGACGCCGTTGCCGCCTTATTGGCCAGCGGCGATACGGCGGCGGCGCAGCAAGCCTTATCACCCATTGCGGATATTCAGCGCATCACCGCCGGCATCACTCTGTTTTCGGCGCGACCGCGCGATTTGGTAGGATTGCGGACCTCTTTGGATGCGCTGCCGGCATTGGCGGCGATACTGTCGCGCAGTGCGGCAGCCGCAGACAAACTGGCCACCTTGGCCAAAAATCTCTCACCCCCGCCAGAAGCATGCGATATTCTCCATGCAGCCATTGCCGCCGAACCGCCCACAACCACCCGCGATGGCGGCATTATCGCCGATGGCTACAGCGGCGAATTGGACGAATTGCGCCGTTTGCAAAGCGGCGCCCGCGATGACTTGGAAGATATGGCCATCGCCGCGCGAAACGAAAGCGGCATCACCGGCTTGCGCGTGGAATACAACAAAGTGCACGGCTTTTTTATTGAGATCCCCAAATCGCAGGCGGCGCGCGCCCCCGCCTCATGGCAGCGGCGGCAAACACTCAAACACGCCGAACGCTTTATTACGCCGGCGCTCAAACAGCACGAAGACAAGGTGCTCTCGGCCAATGAACGCGCCCGCTCCTTGGAAAAAAGACTGTATGATGATGTGCTGATTACTCTAAAACCTCATGCGCCGGCATTGCAGGCCTTGGCGCAGACGGTGGCCGAAGCGGATCTTATTGCTTGTTTTGCCGCAGTTGCCGCCGCCAAAGGATGGACCCAACCGACCATGACCACAGAACCTGTTTTACACCTTAGCGACGGCCGTCATCCGGTGGTGGAAGGGCAAACAAGCCATTTTGTGGGCAATGACTTGCAGCTGGACAAAGAATCACGGCTGCTCATTATCACCGGCCCAAACATGGGCGGCAAATCCACTTATTTACGGCAAGCGGCATTAATTGTCATTTTGGCATACAGCGGCTCCTTTGTGCCGGCCACCCGTGCGGTCATAGGCAGCATCAGCCGCATTTTTACGCGCATTGGCGCGGCGGATGATTTGGCCGGCGGTCGCTCCACTTTTATGGTGGAAATGATTGAAGCGGCGGAAATTGCCCACAATGCGGACGCCCATAGTTTGGTGCTGTTAGACGAAATAGGGCGCGGCACTTCCACCTATGACGGCTTATCATTGGCTTGGTCTCTGGCGGAACGGTTGCTCCACCACAATCACGCCCTCACCTTGTTTGCGACTCATTATTTTGAGATGACGCGCTTAGCCGATGAACAAGCGGGGGCGGCAAATTATCATTTATCGGCAAAAGAGCATGATGACGAAATTGTTTTTTTGCACAAAGTGGAAGCCGGCGCAGCCAGTCGCAGTTACGGTTTACAAGTTGCCCGCTTAGCGGGAGTGCCACGGTCGGTAACGGCACGTGCCGAAGCACTATTATCCGATTTTGAACGCGGCGGCGGCGAACTGCCATTATTCGCCGACCATCCCGCCAAAGAGCCGCCGCCACACCCGGCTTTGTCAGCCCTTGCCGACCTTGCGCCCGATTCGCTGTCGCCGCGCGAGGCGCATGATTTATTGTATAAAATTAAAAAATTAATGAAAAACTAAGCACACTTCTGCGCCCGGGCCGTTGTGTTGGCTGGTGGCGGCTTGGTGGCAGTGATTCTAAAAAATTAGGCGGCGACTCGGCATCGGCATTAAATATTTTATCGGGATTAGTCACCGCGCGCGATGCCGAGAAGCGCCGCCGTTTACGGTGGTGCGCGACAAAAAGATAAAAAACGGCAAACCCAAAAGTGTTGCACCGCCAACCGCGAACAGCCGCACCACCACGGTCGCCGCCAAGGCCACGCCGGCGGTGTTGCCGGCATCCTCAAGCAGATAAATCAAGGTCACTTCCTGGCCGCCGATGCCGCCGGGCAATAAGGTCAGCACCCCCGCAATGTTTGCTGTGCCCAGCGCCACAATCGCCCACAGCACGGACAAAACGCCGCCCACACCGCTCACTATCAGCACAATCGCCAGTGCTTCCAGTAGCCATGACAGCAAGGCCAGCAACAGTGCCGGGAGGTATAACCCCGGCCGCGTCACTGTTTGGAGGTGTCGGCACATTGCCAGCAATGCGGCAAAAAAACGCGGTTTGGCACGGCGACACAACACCCAAATAATTTTGACCATTTGCGCAAACCAACGGGGGCGTAAAAACAATAATAATAAAGGCGCCAGTGCCAGCGCCGCCAATGCTGCCGTCAACCACCAACCCACAAAAATCCCGGCCATGGCAAAAAACAAAAGCGTATTTAAATCCAGCAAGCGGTCGCAAAAAATCAGCGGCAAGGCGCGGCGATAATTCATTCCCCAGCGTTTGCACATCACCCAACACCGCCACAGTTCTCCGGCACGCGCAGGGGTCAGCGTCATCGGAAAACCGCCGACATACACTGCCCAAGCGCCGCGCCACGGCAGGCGCACCCCCAGACATGCCGACAGATAACGCCATTTTGCCGTCCGCACCAGCCACGACAGCATAATCAGAGTCATAAAAGACAGCACCGACACCAGTGACGCCGATGCCAACGCTTGCCGCGCATCTTCTGCATACAGCAATGCGCCCAAAGCGACAAGGGCAAAAATAGCCAGCACCGCCCAAAGGCGCCGCAATAAATATTCTGTCGACGGCAGTTGTCGCATTATCAGGCTATCTCCCGGCCATGCGCGCAAATGGCAATGCGGCTATTTTGGGCGGGAGCAACAGAGGAAAACTGATTACAGCAATCGGGGCGGCTTTCATGGTTTAAATTTTTTGTGATAATAGCAGATGGGCGCAAAAGCCACTGTGGACGCCTTGTCTCAGCGCAAAGTTTAATTATACGCCAAACCATGAATTGTTAGACCGCTAAGGAAACACCTTTATATTTAACGGCATTACCATCTGCCCCTTAAAAACATTTTTTGCTGTTTGGGGCAATTCATAATGTGGGGCAATTCATAATGAAATCCGCCCGCCCAAATAATTGCACAAATAAAAATAGATTTTGTTATAATCGAGGCTAAATTATTCACCCCAAAAAGGAGGAGTTATGAAAAACCAATCTATCAGCATTATTGCCCGTGTCTTAGCGGGCCTTTTGTTTGTCTTGTCACCTGCCCAAGCCGCACAAGCAGAAACCCTGCGCCTGCTAACCTGGGGCAGTTATGTGCCGGAGGTATTAATTAAAAAATTCAAAGATGAAACCGGCATTGATGTGGAAGTAATCACCTCTAACAATGAGGAGATGATTTCCAGACTGCGCGCCACTGGCGGCGCCGGCTTTGACTTAGCCCAGCCAAGTCAAGACCGCATCACCGGACCACAACTGGAATATGAAATTTATCGCCCCCTGGACATGTCACGCATAGACCAATCTTTGTTTGACCCCGAACTGCTTGCGGCAACCACCAAAAACACCGAAGTTAACGGCGACGTGTTTGGTGTGCCTTACACTTGGGGAGTTAGCGGCCTGCTCGTCAACAAAGAAAGAGCGCCGAATTTTAATAGTTTCAACGACTTGTGCAATGACGCCTATAAAGGGCGCGTGTCCATGCGTTTGAAGCGCACCATCCTTATCGGCATGGGCTATGCCGCCGGCGAAGATCCCTTTGCGGCATATGATGATTTGGCCGATTATGAGCGCATTATGGAAGATGCCGGACAAAAACTCATCGCCTGTAAAGTCAATGTTAAAACCTATTGGAAAGGCGGCGACGACTTGTCCGCCCTCATTCGTTCCGGTGAAATTGTGGCGTCTGATTCTTGGGACGGCACCGCGTTTAAGATCAACGCCGAAGAGCCGCACATTAACTTTGTCCCCCCGGACACGGGTGCGCTGGGCTGGATTGACACTTTTGTCCTGCCGCGCAAAACCAAGGCCGAAGACGCCGCCTATCAATGGATCAATTTTGTGATGCGTCCGGAAAATGCCGCCATTGTCTCACAAGCCAGCGGCTACAAAACCGGGGCGAAAAATTTTGAATCGCTGCTCAGCGACACCGCCCGCAAAAGCTATAATGACGCCTTTACCGCCGATGATGTGGCGCTCATTAAATGGTTTCCGCCCATTCCCCCGGGCTTGGAAGATTTGGAAGGCAAAATATTGGAGCGCGTGAAAGCAGCCACTGGCGGCTAATCTATCCTGCACGCAGAAAGCGTTGGCATGGATTCAACCGCGGCGACATTTGACCTGGAGTGCGTTGGCATCAGCAAGCACTTTGGCGATTTTGTCGCCGTTGATAATGTTTCCTTTCGCATTCCGCGCGGCTCTTTTTTTTCCATTCTCGGTCCTTCGGGCTGCGGCAAGACAACCTTATTGCGCATGATTGCCGGCTTTGAAGAACCCAGCAGCGGCAACATTTTAATTAAAAATAAATCGGCGCTTTCTCTGCCGCCCAACAAACGCCCCGCCAAAATGGTGTTTCAACATCTGGCTCTGTTTCCGATGATGAATGTGGCGGATAACATTGCATATGGTTTGCGCTGTCAAGGCGTCTCCCGCCAAGAAATTAACAAGCGGACGGCGGAAGTCCTTGCCCGCGTGGGCCTGCCCGAAGCCGGCGGTAAAGAAATTCACCAACTATCCGGCGGCCAAAAACAACGCATCGCCATCGCCCGCTGCATGGCTTTGGGCCCAGAGGTGCTGCTGTTAGATGAACCTTTGGGCGCCTTGGATCTTAAATTGCGTGAACATATGAAAGTGGAACTTAAAATGCTGCAGCGGCAGTTTGACACAACTTTTATTTATATCACGCACGACCAATCGGAAGCGCTGGTGATGTCCGACCGGGTGGCCGTTATGAATAACGGCAAATTTGAGCAAATCGGCGACCCGCAAGAGTTATATCACCAGCCGGCAAGCGCCTTTGTCGCCGGCTTTGTCGGCGACAGCAACCGCTGGCACGGCCGCATCACCGCCATCGCTGACGGCGACACTTTGCTGCAAACTGATGACGGCTTAGCGCTGCGCGTCGCCGGCAATCATGGCTCAGTCGGGGCGGCGGCGGAAGTGTTTGTGCGCCCCGAAGCAATCTCTATCATGCGCGCCCAAGACACCGCCGAGGGACTGCCCAATGCCACTGCTGGGCGCGTCGATAGCGTGTTATTCAACGGCGCCAACAGCAAAGTGCTGGTGCGGTTGCCCGGCGGCGGTTTGGTGGAAGCCGCCTTGCCGCCGACAGGGTTTGCCGACTTGTCCAGCGCTGAGCGGATATGCTTATATTGGCCGCCGTCTTGCGGCAAATGTTTTGTGGTCTGAGGCGATGCGCCCTCCTGCTCGGCTGTCACTGATCTTATTGTTTTCTCCCTTTGTCATCTGGCTGGGGCTGCTGGTTATCCTGCCGCACATCGAGATGTTCATTTTATCGCTGCAAGAAAAAGTCGCCCCGCGGGTGTATCGTGTCGGCTGGGGAAACTACGCCGAATTTCTGGGCGAGCCGATTTATCGCAACACTCTGCTGCGGACGGCGGTGATGTCCGTGCTGGTGACTTTTATAACGCTGCTGGTGGGTTTTCCGGTGGCTTATTACATTGCTAAAATGGCGCGGCGCAAAATGCGGGCGGCTTTGTTTTTGTTTTGCTTGGCGCCGTTATGGATAAGCGACTTGGTGCGCGCCTTTGGCTGGATGCTGCTGTTGCGCGAGACTGGCGCCCTCTCTGGTTTTTTAGTGTGGGCCGGGGTGGTGGAGCAGCCGGTGGAATTTTTATACAATGATGTTACGGTGGTGGTGGGACTGGTTTATACCGCCATGCTTTTTATGGTGGCGCCGCTGGTGTCGGTGCTAAACGGCATGGACGACAGCCTGATTGAGGCCGGCTACAATTTGGGCGGCAACGGCTTGACGGTGCTGCATAAAATCATTGTGCCATATGCCATGCCCGGCATTGTTGCCGGCAGCATTGTGGTGTTTATGCTGACGGCGGGCAGCTATTTGACGCCGGTTATTTTGGGCGGCAAAAACAGCACTTGGTTCACCGAGCAGATATACAATCAATTCATCACCCGCTTTAATTGGGAATCGGGCGCCGCTTTTGGCTTTGTGCTATTGCTGTTTACCTCGTTTACGGTATGGGCGGGATTGCGCCTGAGCGGTCAGACCCTCGCCAACACGGTGGGACAACGCTAAGATGCTGCCCTCGATCCGCCGACATTGGAGCGCGCACTGGGCTTATAACGGCTATATGGCGCTGTTTTTTTTATATTTGACGGCGCCTTTGGTGGCGGCTGGGATTTTTGCTTTTAACGATTCACTGTTTCCTTCTCTGCCGTGGCGGGGTTTTACGCTGGACTGGTTTTTTGGCGAGAGTGAGCCCAAACTGGGCATGTTTTATGACCGCCGCTTATTGACCAGCATCGGCGTGTCGGCAGTGGTGGGCGTGGCGGTGGTGTTGTTATCTTTGGGCGTGGGCACCAGCAACGCTTTTTTATTTGAGCGGCATGACTTTCCCCTGAAAAATTTCTGCTATGTGCTAATGATTGTGCCGCTGGTGATTCCGGGGGTGATCTTGGGCATTTCCATCTTGGTTTTTTACAGCAACATTGCCAATCGCCTGGAAGATTTATGGGGTTGGGATTTAACCCTTTTGCGCCCCGGGTTGACGCTGGTGATTTTGGGGCAATTTGCCTTCATCACCACCATTTCCACCTTGATTATTTCCGCCCGTCTCAAAAAGTTTGACCGTTCATTGGAAGAAGCGGCATTAAATTTGGGCGCGTCATCGCGGCGCGTATTTTTTACCATCACCCTGCCCTATTTGCGCCCGGCACTCATCAGCGCCGGGCTAATTGCCTTTTTGGTTTCTTTTGAAAACTTTAACACCACCTTGGTATTGGTTGGCTCAGATTCACCGCTGACCATCACCATGTTTGACCGCATGCTGAAAGATGGAGCAACCCCGGCGCTGAATGCGGTGTCATTGTTTTTAATCATCGGTTCCGCCGTGCTTGCGCTTATCAGTATCTTGGCCCAGGCCGGCGACAAAAATAATGACGGTAAATAAATTTGGGCGGGCTGCCGTCTATGCTTTATCTTGATTCGTTAGCCCTATAAATCGGGCGGTTTTTTTCGGGAGCATAGTGTCGATAATACAATCTATTGCTTCAAATATTTTACCAGCTCAATAAAATCATTGGGCGAGTTTAATTCTTTATATACTGAGGCATAACGCAAATATCCCATGGCGTCGCTGTGGCGCAACCAAGATAATACCCGCGCGCCGATTTCGGCGGTCGGCATATCACTGTCAGACAGCATTGCTTCTTGTTCCAGTTGGTGTGCAAACTCATCTATTTTTTCCTTATCGCGGTTTGGCTTGCGAATGGCATATGCAATACTATTGTGCAATTTACGGCGATTAAAAGGCTCCAAAGTGCCGTCTTTTTTTTGCACCATGGTCGGCAGCAAAGGCAAGTCAGTATTGTGCGCGCCGATAATTTCAGTGGTGGCAAAACGCTTCCCGCATTGTTCGCATTCACGGCGGCGTACGCGCCCCGACTGCCGCTGCCGCGTGTCCACCACTTTGGTATCATTCTTACCGCAGTAGGGACACTTCATAATGCCACCTCCAATTTATTGGCATTCGCGCCTTAGTCACCCGCCCCATCGCGTGTATAAATTGGGAATTGGGCGCATAAGGTGCAGACCTCTTTGGCAACCGCCGCCAAATTATCATCATCATTGGGCGCGCGCAAAACGCGCAAAATCCACTCGCCCGTTTGTGCCGCTTCTTTTTCGCCAAAACCGCGGGTGGTGATCGCCGGCGTGCCAACACGCACACCGCTGGTGATGGTCGGCGGCTGCGGGTCGCTGGGGATGCCGTTTTTGTTCAGGGTGATGTGGGCGCGATCCAATGATTCTTCGGCTTGCTTGCCGCTAATGTTGAGGCTGCGCAAGTCGACAAGCATTAAATGTGAATCAGTGCCGCCAGAAACAATGCGGACTCCGCCGGCGAGCAAGGTTTGGGCGAGAATTTTGGCGTTGGCAATAACTCTTTTTTGATAATCGCGGAAGTCCGGCGCCATGGCTTCTTTGAAAGCGACCGCTTTGGCGGCAATGACGTGCATGAGCGGCCCACCCTGCAAGCCGGGAAAAAGCGCGCCGTTAATTTTTTTGGTGTATTGTTCATCACTCCACATGACCATGCCGCCGCGCGGGCCGCGCAAAGTTTTGTGCGTGGTGGTGGTGACAAAATGCGCGTGGGGAATGGGGTTGGGATACAGCCCCGCGGCAACCAAGCCGGCGTAGTGGGCAATATCGGCAAGCAGCAGCGCCCCGCAAGAATCGGCAGCCGCGCGAAAGCGCGCAAAGTCAATATGGCGCGAAAAAGCGGACGCTCCGCAAATAATCAGTTTGGGACGGACCTCGGCGGCAAGCCGCTCCACTTCTTCATAGTTAATGTCTTCGTGGTCTGGATGCAGGCCATAGCCGACCGCGTGAAAAATTTTGCCGCTGAGGTTAACGGCGGCGCCATGGGTCAAATGACCGCCATCGGCGATCGACATGCCGAGGATGGTGTCACCGGGTTTTAGCACGGCATGAAAAACAGTTTGGTTGGCTTGGGAGCCGGAATGCGGCTGCACATTGACAAAAGGAGCGCCAAAAAGTTTTTGCGCGCGCGCGATGGCAAGCTTCTCGGCTTCATCAACAAAAACACAGCCGCCGTAATAACGCCGCCCGGGATAGCCTTCGGCGTATTTGTTGGTGAGGACGGAGCCTTGCGCCGCCATCACCAGCGGCGAGGTGAAATTTTCTGAAGCGATCAGCTCAATATGATTTTCCTGTCTTTGCCGCTCATCTTCCATGGCGGCAAATAATTCGGGGTCAAACTGAGCAAGGGTGGTGGCAGGGTCAAACATCAATGATTCCTTCCTTTATGTGGCACAATAAAAGTATTCTACCACTCACCCCTCATAAATGGCGGGAATATTAGATTAATGTTTGCCCCTCATCCTG
>JBPCWX010000111.1:0-7255 GCA_051009095.1 Gammaproteobacteria bacterium
CATGGGTTTGATGAGCGACTTACCGCTTGCTAAGTGGTGGCGAGATGCACGGGTGGAGCGAATCTGGGACGGCACTTCCGAAATTCAGCGCCATATTATCAGCCGCGAATTACTGCGCCCGTTGGAATCTTAAACACCATGCGCTGTTTATCGCGCCTGTTGCGCCCTCGTTCGATTGCCGTATTGGGCGGAGTGTGGGCGGAAAAGGTTATTTTGCAATGCCAAAAAATGAATTATCGCGGCAAACTGTGGGCTGTCCATCCGCACCGCCGCAAGATGGGAGGGCTTCCCTGCGTGAGCCGTTTGGCTGAGCTGCCGATGCCCCCGGACGCAGCATTTATCGGTGTTAATCGCCATGCTTCCATTACCGCCGCCGCGGAATTATCCGCCATGGGCGCTGGTGGGGCGGTTTGCTTTGCCTCTGGCTTTGCCGAGGCGGGCGGCAAGGCATTACAATCCCGCTTGGTTGCGGCGGCCGGCGATATGCCGATTTTAGGGCCAAACTGCTATGGCATGATTAATTATGTGGACGGTGTTGCGGTGTGGCCAGACCAGCACGGCGGGCGGCAAAGCACACGCGGGGCGGCAATTATCGGGCAATCTTCTAACATCTTAATTAATTTGTCATCGCAGCGGCGCGGGCTACCGCTATCTTATTTAATCGCTGCGGGTAATCAGGCGCAATGCCGCGTTACCGACATCGCCGCCAATTTGCTGGAAGACCAGCGGGTGAGCGTCATTGGTTTTTATTTGGAAAGCATCGGTGATGCTGTGGCTTTTGCGGAAATGGCGGCATTGGCGGCGAAAAAAAATGTGTCTCTGGTGGCGCTGGTGGCCGGCAAAAGCCGACTGGCACGGCGGACAACAGCATCGCACACGGCGGCATTGATGGCGGACGGTGCATCATTGTCCGCTTTTTTGCGGCGATGTGGTGTGGCGGAAATTGCCTCAATGGGTGAATTTTTAGAAACCTTAAAACTACTGCACACCCATGGTGCCTTAGCGGGAACACGGCTGGTATCGCTCAGCTGCTCCGGGGGTGAAGCGGCGCTGGCGGCAGATTTGGCGGCTCAGCGGCAGCTGCGTTTTTTGCCTTTTACCGCAAAGCAAAAAAGTGCGCTACAAAAAACATTGGGGACGCGGGTGCGAGTTGCCAATCCGCTGGATTATCACACTTATATTTGGCACGATCAGCAGGCATTGCGTGAGACCTATGCGGCGGCAACCAGCGGGCGCCATGACTGCGCCTTTTTGATTTTTGATTTTCCCCGTGCCGATCGCTGTTGCACGGATGAGTGGAAGATGCCGCTGTCCGCCTTTATTGCCGCCGCGGGAAAAAAATGTGCGGTGGTTGCTTCTTTGCCCGAAAATATGCCGGAAGACATTGCCGAGTCTTTGCTGGCCGCCGGCATTGCGCCGCTGTGCGGCCTGGAAGATGCTTTGTCGGCCATGCGGGCGGCGGCGGCGCTCGGCGGCAAACCCGATTGCGCCAAAGGTTGGCGGCCTTGGGCGGCGGGGGCTTGTGATAACGGCGGCTTAGCGAATGAATTTGATGCCAAAAACCTGTTGCAGGCGGGGGGCATTGTGGTACCGCGCGGAGCGATGGTGAAAAAGCGGGCGCAAGCGATGGCGATATTTCGCACCTTGAACATTAAACGGGCGGCGGTTAAATTGCTGGGAGTCGCGCACAAAACCGACGTGGGCGGCGTGCAATTAAATGTGACGGCTCAATCTTTGTCGGCAGTTGTTGCCGCGATGCCGGCGGGGGAATTACTGTTGGAAGAAATGATTGAAGACACAGTGGCGGAATTGCTTATCGGGGTGCGCCGTTGTCGGGTGTTTGGGGCGACGCTGACCGTGGGCATGGGCGGGGTGCAAGCGGAAGTGTTGGCGGATACTCAGACGCTGATTTTGCCCGCGACTGCCGCCGACATTCGGCGGGCGATGGCCCAGTTAAAATTATTGCCGCGGCGCAGAGGCGGGCGCGGGGCGGCGGCGAATTTGACTGCGGCGGCACAAACAGCGGCGGCGGTTGGGCGGTTGTTGATGCACCACCCGCATTTATTGGAGATTGAAATTAATCCGTTAATTTTGACCGGCGGCGGCACTGCGGTGGCTGCCGATGCTTTAATAACAATGAGGAAAAAACATGAGCATGATTAGCACTCAGACGGCGGACGGTGTTTTGGAGATTACTTTCGACCGTCCACAAGCCAACGCCATTGATTTAGCAGCCTCGCGCCGATTGGGTGAGGTATTTCGCGATTTTCGCGATGACACCGACTTGCGGGTGGCCATTTTTCGCACCGCCGGTGCTAAATTTTTTAGCGGCGGGTGGGACCTAAAAGCGGCGGCAGGCGGTGATCTGGTGGATGGAGATTATGGTGTCGGGGGGTTTGGCGGCTTACAAGAATTGCCACATATGAATAAACCGGTCATTGCGGCGGTTGAGGGCATGGCGGTGGGCGGCGGTTTTGAGCTGGCCTTGGCCGCCGATTTAATTTATGCCACCGCAGCCTCATCTTTTGCCCTGCCGGAGATTCGCGCCGGCACGCTGGCCGATGCCGCAACCTGCAAGCTGCCCAAACGCATGCCTTATCATATCGCCATGGAATTGCTGTTGACGGGGCGGTGGCTGGAGGCGGCGGAAGCGCACCGCTGGGGCTTGGTCAATGAGGTGCTGGCAGACGGCGAGGCGCTGTTGGCGCGGGCGTGGGAGATGGCGAGATTATTGGCGGCCGGGCCGCCTTTGGTGTTTGCGGCGATTAAAGAAGTGGCGCGGGAAGGAGAAAACAGGTCTTTTCAGGAAACGATGAATAAAATCACACGGCGGCAATTTTTAACGGTTGATGTATTGTATGACTCCGAAGATAACCAAGAAGGCTTTCGCGCTTTTGCCGAAAAACGCGCCCCGCGATGGCAGGGAAAATAGCGGCGGCAAGCGGCATATGTGTGGGCTTATTATAAAATGACGAGCGGCGGCAATGATTACGGCGGCCCCGGTAGCTCAACGGATAGAGCAGGCCCCTCCTAAGGGCAAGGTTGGACGTTCGATTCGTCTCTGGGGCGCCACTGGGCATAAAAGTTTTGCCATCTTAGTAAAGCCGTAAGATTATGTTATATTTTTGTTTTTTTAGGAATCTAAAGAGGATTTGATGATGAAATTTTTTGCATGGTTGGCGGTGTGTTTTTTGGCGGCGGGAATTTCGACGGGGGTGGTTGCGGGCGATGCAGAAGATTGTAAAAATTATTATTTTGCGGAAGATTACAAGCGGGCTTTTCCGGCGTGTAGTCGCGCGGCAAAGCAAGGAGATGCAAGCGCACAATTTCATTTAGGGCTGATGTATGCCAACGGCGAAAGCGTGCCCAAGAATGAGCGCGAAGCAGCGTATCGGTTTGCGGAAACAGATTTCTCATGTGGTTTTTTTGGAAGTGCTCCTGTTTTTGAAATGACAAAAGAAAGGAAGATTGAGTTTGTTAGAATGGAGCTTTTTTCTTTAGATGAGTTTTGGACCAGTGAGTCTCCAAACATTTCAAGTCTTTATGTACAGTTGCCCAAACAATTGGTTGGCAATCAAGATTTAAAAGTAGAGATCAACTGGACAGATCATAATCAAAAATCCCAGAGTTCCTCCTATAAACTAAAAGAAAGCACTCAATTTAAAAATAAAGAAAATTTATTTTCTATTTCTCTTGATTTTTATAAAAAGTATTTATCTCAAATCACATCGTATCAAGGGCAGATTGTTTTTAGATTAAAAAACAAATCAAAAACGCTTTGCAAACACAAGATGGAAATAGGAAGTAACCCATGAGAAAAACAGCACTCGTGCTCTCTATTTTTTTCTCTTGTTTTTGCCCACCCAAAGGCAATGACAGAAACAAAAGAGAACCCTCCTAAAGGCAAGGTTGGACGTTCGATTCGTCTCTGGGGCGCCACTGGGCATAAAAGTTTTGCCATCTTAGCAAAGCCATAAGATTGTGTTATACTTTTGCTTTTTGGTAATCTAAAAGGATTTGATGATGAAATTTTTTGCATGGTTGGCAATGGTAGTGGTGCTTATGGGTGGCTGTAATGGAACCACAGGCACTTTAATGGATAGTGTGGTTACGGATGATATGGCAGATTGTAAGAATTACCTTATAGCAGAAGATTACAATCGGGCTTTTCCTGTTTGTAGCCGTGCGGCAAAGCAAGGAGATGTTATCGCACAATTTGCTTTAGGGTTGATGTATGACAACAGCGAAGGCGTGTCCGAAGATGACCGCGAAGCAGTCAAGTGGTATAGATTGGCTGCTGTACAAGGATTGGCAGGTGCACAATTTGCTTTAGGGTTAATGTATGCCAACGGCGAAGGCGTGCCCAAAAATTACCGTGAAGCAGCGAGGTGGTATAGATTGGCTGCCGAACAAGGAGATGCAAGCGCACAATTTCGTTTAGGGTTGATGTATGCCAACGGCGAAGGCGTGCCCAAGAATGAGCACAAAGCAGCGGAGTGGTTTAGATTGGCTTCTGAGCAAGGACATGCAGAAGCACAAGGTATTTTAGGTGCGATGTATATCATAGGCACAGGCGTTACCGAGGATTATCAAGAGGCGTATATTTGGCTTTCATTAGCAGCAACAAGCGGGGATGAGGGGGCATCAGAACGGCTAGATCTAGCGGCTATACTTTTAACTGATAGCGAATTGCGAACCGCTCAGCAAGAAGCAAAAAGACGGATGCAACAAATAGAATCGCGCATATATAATACTTTGGCAGTGGGAGTTTCGCCAGGAGTGGTTGCGGGTGATTGGGAAGATTGTAGGAATTATGTTATAGCAGAAGATTACAAGCGGGCTTTTCCTGTGTGTAATCGTGCCGCAAAGCAAGGAGATGCAATCGCACAATATAATTTAGGGGTGATGTATGCCTACGGCGAAGGCGTGCCCAAAAATGACCGTGAAGCAGCGAGGTGGTATAAATTGGCTGCCGAGCAAGGAGATGCAAAAGCACAAGTTAATTTAGGTCAGATGTATCGTAGAGGCGAAGGCGTGTCTCCAAATGCCCGCGAAGCATTCAAGTGGTTTAGATTAGCTGCCGAGCAAGGAGATGTAAAAGCACAAGCTATTTTAGGGTTGATGTATGACAACGGTGAAGGCGTGACCGAAAATAACCGCGAAGCAGTAAGGTGGTATAGACTGGCTGCCGAGCAAGGAGATGCAGAAGCACAAGCTATTTTAGGTTCAATGTATGGCATAGGCGAAGGCGTTATTCAAAATCATCAAGAAGCATATATTTGGTTTTTATTAGCAGTAGCAAGCGGAAATAATGAAGCATCAAAAGGACTAGACATAGCGGCTATATTTTTAACTGATAGCGAATTGCGAATCGCTCAGCAAGAAGCAAAAAGACGGATGCAACAAATAGAATCGCGCATATATAATAATGAGAATTAAATTTTAGAATGGGAGAAAAACAATGATGTTAAAAATGCGAGGGGTGGCTTAACTTTACTTATTTATCGCACCCCCCCCCACAAGTGCGGGGGGTGAGAATTTCATCGGTTTTGCCATTCCCGCCGATTGGATTTTGCAAGCCGAGCAATAATTTTTATGCCGCTGCTATTCCCCCGCCCAAGCAGATTAGTGATAAAATTTAATCAACATGAGACAGATTTTTTTAGACACTGAAACCACCGGCTTTGGCGCCGATGACCGCATCATTGAAATAGCCGCGCTGAGTTACGAAAATTACCAGCCCCGCGAAGACGGCATATTTCATCAGTATTGCAACCCGCAGTGCGGCGTGTCGACGGGCGCGCTGAATGTTCATGGCATGGACAATGATTTTTTAGCCGACAAACCCTTGTTTGCCGATATTGCCGATGATTTGCAAGCCTTTTTGCGCGGCAGTGAAGTGATTATTCATAATGCCTCCTTTGACTGCAGATTTTTAGACAGTGAATTTTCCCGCTTGGCAATGCCGCCGATGACAGCGATTACCGACCAAGTGGTGTGCTCTTTGACCCTGTCGCGGCAACGCTATCCCACTTTGGGCGGTCATAGCCTGACCAATTTATGCCGATGTTTTGGCATTGATGATTCTGACCGCACGGCGCACGGCGCCTTGGTGGACGCGCGTCTGCTGGCACAAGTGTATTTTGCCATGGGGCGCAAATAAACTGCCGAGATGCCGCCAGAGAACAAATGAAACAAATTTTCTTGGACACCGAAACCACCGGGCTGAAAGTCGCGGAGGATCATCGCATCATCGAAGTGGTGGCTATGATATATGAAAATCGCACCTCTGTGGAAGCCAGCATATTTCATCAGTATTGCAACCCCGAGCGTGATATTTCCGAGGGCGCGCTGAGCGTTCACGGCATGGACCAAGATTTTTTGGCCGACAAGCCCTTGTTTGCCGATATTGCCGACGACTTGCAAAACTTTTTAAGCGGGGGAGAAATTATCATTCACAACGCCGCCTTTGATTGTGAATTTTTAGATTATGAATTTAGCCGCTTATCCTTGCCGCCGGTGGAAGAAATTGCCGACAGCATAGTGTGCTCTTTGACCCTGTCGCGGCGGGTTAATCTTGCCTTGCGCCGTCATCGCCTGGAAGATTTATGCCGACACTACAATATCGATGATTCCGCCCGCACCACCCACAATGCGCTGATCGACACGCGCTTGCTGGCACAAGTGTATAGAGCCATGACGCGCGGACAAATTCCCATGGATATAAAAATGGGCAGCCCGGAACAACAACAGCAAATGGATGCTGCCGCACCCGTTTTGGTGCGCTTGGCAACGACCGAAGAATGCGCTGAGCATGAAAATTATTTGCGCGATATGGAAGCGGATACGGGCGTTAAACCAATGGGCTGGCGGTGAGCAAACACTTGCATTTTATGGGTATTTGCGGCGCTCTGATGGCTGGTGCAGCGCGGTTGGCGCAAGAACTCGGATATACCGTTAGCGGCAGCGACGCCGCTTTTTATCCTCCCATGGACCAACAAGTGCGCGCGCTTGGTGTGCCCTTGTTTGCCGGCGACGAGGCGGCAGCGCCGGCCCAGCGGGTGGATTGTTATGTGGTGGGCAATGCCGTGTCGCGCGGCAATCCTCTAATGGAAAAGATTTTGCGGGAGCGTCTGCCCTATATTTCCGCGGCGCAATGGGTGGGCGAAACGGTGTTGCGCGGGCGCACCGTGCTGGCGGTTGCCGGCACTCACGGCAAAACGACAACAGCATCTTTGCTGGCATGGATTTTGAC
>JBPCWX010000112.1:0-2017 GCA_051009095.1 Gammaproteobacteria bacterium
CTGAAAATTCCCAATAAATTGCTGGAATTTTACGGACACAACGAAATGGGCGTGGAGGCCGAAATAATCCACGGCGGCGATATTGCTGTCGGTGCATCAGTGTGTCCGCCAACCGCTTAGCCGAGGCACTGAGCCCCTATTTGCGGCAGCACGCCGCCAATCCAGTGCATTGGCAGCCCTGGGATGAGCGGGCTTTGGCACAGGCGCAGCAGCAAGACCGCCCAATTTTATTGTCGGTAGGCTATGCCGCTTGTCATTGGTGCCATGTTATGGCGCACGAATCTTTTGAAGATGAGAAGACCGCCGCATTGATGAATGCGTGGTTTGTCAACATTAAAGTTGACCGCGAAGAACGGCCGGATCTTGACCGCATATATCAGGCGGCGCATTATATTTTTGCGCGGCATGCGGGCGGTTGGCCGTTGACTATGTTTCTCACGCCGGCGGGCGAGCCTTTTTTTGGCGGCACTTATTTTCCCAAAGAACGCGGGCGCGGCATGCCTTCTTTTGCCGAAGTGCTGGACAAAGTGGCCACTGCTTGGCGCGATAAACGAGAAGACATTATCCGCCAAAACGCGGAAGTTATACCATTATTGCGCGAGTTGGATTCACCGCCGCCGCCCGCCGCAACAGATGAGCATCAGTTAGCGGCGGCACGCGATATGTTTGCCGATATGTTTGACCCTGACCATGGCGGTTTGGGCGGCGCGCCCAAATTTCCCCATCCCGCCGAGCTGACATTTTGTCTTGCCGAAGGGATGAGCAGTGGGGATGAGCGATTGCTAAGCGGCGTGCGTTTATCATTGGAGAAAATGGCGGCGGGCGGACTCTGCGATCATCTTGGCGGCGGTTTTTTTCGCTATTGCGTGGATGAACGCTGGGCGATTCCTCATTTTGAGAAAATGCTGTATGACAATGGATTACTCATGGCCTTGTTTGCTGATGGTGCGCGCGCGTTTGCTTCGCCGACGTTGGCGGCGGCGGCGGCTGGGGCTGCAGATTGGACGGTGCGGGAAATGCGTCATGATGACGGCGGTTTTTATTCATCATTGGATGCAGATTCAGCGGGCGGTGAAGGGGCTTTTTATGTGTGGGATGCGGCGGAGATTGAAAGCCATTTAGTGGCGGCGGAATATGCGGCATTTGCGGCGCATTTTGCTTTGGCGGCCGGGGCAAATTTTGACGGTCATTGGCATCTGGCGCGCCGGCAAAATATTGCCCAAACTGCAGCGGCAGTGGGTGAGCCGCCCTTGCGTTGTGCGGCGCAGATTGAGACGGCGGCACGCAAATTGTTTGAGGTACGGGCGAAGCGAGAGCGGCCGGCGACAGATGATAAAATTTTAGCGGCGTGGAATGGTTTGATGATTCGAGGTTTGGCGCGGGCGGGGCGTTTATTTTTGCGTCCCGAGTGGACGGCGGCGGCGGCGGATGCGCTGAGTTTCATTGACCGCGAAATGACGGTTGACGGGCGTTTGTCGGCGGTGTGGCGCGACGGCAACCGTGGCGGCATGGGATTTTTAGATGATTGCGCTTTTTTGTTGGATGCGGCATTGGAATTATTGCGGGCGGATTTTTCGGCGGCGACATTAAATTTTGCGCGTTGCCGAGCCGAGGAATTGCAGGCATATTTTGAAGACTCGGCAAATGGCGGGTTTTTCTTTACGGCGGCGGATGGTGAGTCATTAATTCGCCGTCCTAAGCCGGCGGATGACAACGCCACGCCGAGTGGCAATGGCATAGCGGCGCAGGCATTGCCGCTATTGTCATGGTTGACTGGTGAGCCGAAATGGGCGGTTTTGGGCGAGCGGACATTACACGCTTTGGGCGGTGCTGTGGCGCAGCAGCCGGCGGGATGTGCGTCTTTATTGACCGCATTGCGGGCACACTTATCGCCGCCGTCTTTGGTGTTTTTAGTGGGCGAAGAGGTTGCTTGTGCGCAATGGCGGACGGTTTTGGAACAGGAATACCATCCCGATTTGCTGGTGTTTATATTGCCGGCGGACGACAAAAATTTGCC
>JBPCWX010000113.1:0-4283 GCA_051009095.1 Gammaproteobacteria bacterium
ATGGGCGGTGCGCCATACGCAGAGGAATGTGGTGCGGCTGGTCCATATTTATCAGCGAGTTGAGGGTGGCGGCAGATAATCGCTTTGGGCCTTTTTGGGCTTGGCTATAGCCCATCAAAATACCGCCAGTTCCAGAAGAAAAACGCTTGGCATCAAGGTCGCAATTTTTAACATCTTCATAGCGGGTGAGTGCCCAAAAGCCCGATACATCGGTGTCGGCAGGTGGTTGCCACCATGATACAGGGGCTTGGGCGCGCAATTTGTGAAAATATTCATAAGGCTGGCCGTGCGCCTGAAAATCCAAGATATTAATGAGGTCAAAACCAGACGGCACCTCATATTTTATGTGGGCGGGGCGATAGCTATTATCCTCACCCATAATTTTTTCCGATAGGGCGCGCATGGCCGACTCCTCCAAATAATCTATGGCACAATTATAAACACAGATGCCGTAACAACAAGATAAAAGGGTTTTACTTTGAAACAATCCGCAAACTGGCTATAACCCAACCTATCGGCCAGCATAATGGCCAGCATAATGGAGAGATGCCGGAGTGGTTGAACGGGGCGGTCTCGAAAACCGTTGTGCGCGCAAGCGTACCGAGGGTTCGAATCCCTCTCTCTCCGCCAGTTTTTACACCACATTAAATTGTGCTACCACACCAACATACCTTGTAATTTCGGAATATGATTCCGAAATTACAAGGTATAATGCCAAATCTGAATCAGTTTGACTGTCTCACCTGTGCTGGTTAGGCTATTTCTGCTCTAAAAATAAAATAAGGGGGAGACAATGGCCACGCAAAAAACGATAAACCAAACAACCGCTGGGCTGAGAGGCTTTCTAAATATGTCGGATGACGAGTTATTTGCCCGACAGGAAAGATACGGAAAATCCATTTATATTATTGCTTGGGTGGTTGAAATTATTGCCGCCATTGCGGGATTGTTTATTGCGGTGACTTTAGCACTTCAAGCCTATGACGCTTTGCCGCCAGCCGAGAGAGAAAATAGTGCAATGGTTCGGGCATTTGGTGGAGTCCTCCCATTTGTCATTATCGCTGTTATTGAGCCAACTAAAATTTTTCTAGCTTCTGGCCTCTATCATGCCAAACCAGCCTTATGGAAAGCATTATTTGGTTTTGGCTTACTGGCTTTAACGCTGGTCACTTTTGAAACTATTTTCAATGGTTTGGTACAACAAAATGTAAATGTTACTTTTGAAACCCAGGCGATTCAAAATGACCGTAGCAGAATTGACGATGAGATTGAGCAAGTTGAATATCGTATTCATGAATTTGAACAAAAATCACCAGAAGCCATAGCACAGAGCTTTGATGAACCAATCAACGTGGCCAATTCTAATTTTGAAGAAAGAAAGCAAAATTTGGAGCAATCAAAAGATCAAAAGCTGGCCAATATTGATACCCAAATAAATGATCTGCGCGAGCGAACATTACCAGATAGGGAGAAAATTAGTCAGTCTATAAATGAAATGGATTTGAAAATTAGCGACATACACAACCGCTATGATGGGCTGATTAGCACCCAGCACACCGAGCGTGACAAATTGAGAAACGACCGAATAAGAGAATTAGAACAGGCGGGTGGAATTTTTGGCGGCAATCGACGCAGTGACATTAATGAAAAATATGATGCTAGAGAAAATCGGGTTGAGCAAAATATTTTGTCACTTAAACAAGAAAGAAAGGATGAGGTCAAAGAACCCCAAAAGCAAAGAGATGTTTTGCAGAGTCAACTTAATGGGCTAAATCTCAATAATCCAGTCGCTAGACGCGAAATTACAAAATTGGAAACCCAAAAAAAGGAAGTCCAGACAGATTATGGACAACAACTCAGCGAGATTGAAGTCAACCATAAAAATGAGGTTGATGCTCTAACCGCCGAGCGCGATAAGGCGCACAATCAGGTTTTTGTCGATAAGGAAAAAATACCTGCCCTTAAAGAACAACAAGATGAATTAATTGCCAAAAAAGCCATGCTGAAAGACCAATACAGGCGTAAAGCATCGCAGTTGCAAATCATACAATTATCAAAAATGGTCTGCGGTTATTTTTATAATTGGTGTTTTGAAAATAGGCTCAATAATGATGACACCAGTTCTGTAAAATTTGATATTGCTGATTTGCCAGAGGAAAAAATTGCCACAGTTGGCAACATCTGGTTTGCATCCATAGCCGCCATTAGTGCCACGATTGGCTCATTCCTTGCTTTAACCTCATTTGTTCTGCGCGACCCCAAAGCTTATAAAGCCGAAGGTAGCCGAACATTTCGCGTTCTGGTAGAAAATACTGGTGAAGGCTTAAAACAGACAGGGTATGGCCTTAGAAGTTTGTTTGAACACACAGGCAATGCACTCGGTTTCATGTTTGAAGCCATCGGTAATTGTTTCAAAATCATTGGTCGCAGTTTCCGAAAACTCTCTTTAGATTTTCGTCGTTATTGGCGAACACCAAAAATCAAATTTGAACGCGTGGAAGTTGAGAAAATCGTAGAAAAAAAGATTGAAGTGCCAGTGGATAAAATTGTCTATAAAGAAGTGCCAAAAGAGATTATTCGCAAGGAAATTGTCTATGTGCCGCTATATAGTGCCGACAATGGAACTTTCAATCTTGAGCCTGGTGAAATTTCCGACTTAATGCCATTTGGCAAATCCAAAACCGAAAAGGAAGACAAAGGAGAAGGCGATGAGCCAGAGTCAGACACCAAGTGAATACACTGTCTCGGACCATACTGCCGTTGATGAACAAATCAAACAAATGACTGCCCGCGAAGCCGAGCAGACAAGACATTTACGTTACACTAATCACATGAAGCTTGCATCCGTGCTAGGCATTGTTTTGGTAGCACTTGGCTTGTTCTTATTATTAGCTGGTTGGGGTTTGAAATTAGCGCGTTCTTACAAAACTGAAGAGATTCACCACACGATAGTTGAAAATCGAGAGTTTCCAGCTGAAATCGGAGAGGTGGATAACGCCTCACCTTTGCCCCCCGATACAACTTTTGACCCAGAGTTAAGACAACTCATCAACGATGGCAAAGTGATGGTAAAAAAAGATGTCACCTATTTTGTTACAAGAGAGACTGGCAGGGATGATTTTTCGGTAGTTACTACAGGATTAAATTATAAAACCAGTTCCGATACGAAACCTTACTGGCGGTTTTGTTATGCTAGTCAGCCCTTCCCTGACGGCACTTCCAAACGAGTCGAGCTTGGGGGACAAATGGGCGATGCCAGAGCAGAAAAGCATGAAAGACCAGCTATTTCGGGGTTAACACCCACGCTTTTTGATAATTTATATTCTCTATGCGCTTGGAATGCTAATGCAGAGAATTTGACCCAGTAATGGGAAAGTCTAGTACAGCATCAGCCGTGTCAGAAGCAAAATAGCGACTTTGGATTGAAATCTCGAGGGCATTGGTAATCTCCAGTGAGATATTCAATATCTCTCGCAATTCTATTAAAAATTTCTTTTCTTGTGGCATAATGACCAAATCTGCAGCGCATATCTCATAGGCAAAAGCCAGAGCTGGCAAATGGTAATCAACGGAAAGATTTTCCACCATTTCCTTTATCAGCTCTATCTCTGACAAGCCAGACTCCAGACATTGTTGAGCAATATCGCGCAGATGATTTTCTGTCAGATTTGGGAAATAAGGATAACAATTCAGGATTGATGAAATGTGCTGCACTTCTTCAACTGTAAATTCGCCATCACAACACGCCGCCAGCACCATAATGCTGGCCAATGTTTCCTCATTATGCAAATCATCAATCGGCGCAATGGTGTGGTCGTTCATGTCATCCCCATTATTGTTCTATGGAACAAGTCTTGCGTTTTTTAGAGTTTTTGGCAAGTGGCTTTAGATTAAAAGAACGAGCAAGCCAAGCCCTATCAATTTTGCCAGTTGGGTTTGCGTTTTTCAATAAACGCACCGATGCCCTCATCGGCATCTGCGGCCATCATGTTTTCTACCATAACATTAATGGTGTGGTCATAGGCCGCGCCAATCGGCAAATCAATTTGCTCATAAAATGCCTGTTTGCCGCGTGTCATGGTGATGTCTGATTTGGCGCATAATATAGCGGTCATATCGGCCAATGCAGTGGCCAGTTGGTCGCCTGCCACCGCCCGATTAACCAACCCCAATTCAACCGCTTTATCAGCATTGATATTATCGCCTAATAACAGCATTTCCATCGCCTGTTTGCGCCCGACATTGCGGCTCAACGCCACCATAGGCGTAGAACAAAACAGCCC
>JBPCWX010000114.1:0-4122 GCA_051009095.1 Gammaproteobacteria bacterium
CGGCAATGCGCTGAGCATGTGCGCCCATTAATTGACCGTCATATGCGTCCACTAAACCATCCATAAACATATGGTCGGCAAGCGGTGCATCGCCCAAGCGAACACCGTCGCGGACGGTGAGCAAATGCGGGGCGCGGCTCATATTTTCCATGCCGCCGGCAATGGCGCATTGCAAACGGCCGGCGCGAATGGCATCATCGGCAAACATCAACGCTTTCATACCAGAGCCACACATTTTGTTAAGCGTCACACAAGGGATGGAAGCGGGCAAGCCAGCGGCAAAAGCGGCTTGTCGTGCGGGTGCCTGCCCCACGCCGGCGGGAAGGACGCAACCCAACAGGACTTCTTGCGCTTTTGCCGAGTCAATACCGCTGTCGCTCAAGGCGGCGCGAATGGCAACGGCGGCTAATTGCGGGGCGGGGACGGTTGCTAATTCCCCCATAAGGGAACCGATGGGGGTGCGGCGGGCACTGAGAATGAATGTTCGAGGCACGGTAGGAATGTAATTGTGGTTTGGCGAAACAGATACGGCGATAACTTCAACGCAGAAAATATTCGCTTGTCATCTGCACCTTGCCGCTGTTTTACAGTCGGGTTTATCGGTAAAAATTATGGTTTGTTGCCCCGCCAAGGAGGGGATGGAGGAATAGCCGAAATGGGCGGCCGCTCAATGTGATCGGGTTTGGGGTGATACCAGCCACCGACCGTGATCAATCGACGTGCAGGAGGCTTGGCAGCGACGGAGCGGCGAGAATTGGTGAATTTTTTAAATAACGACAACATGAACATGGAGTACCCCCTTTTGATAAAAAAACACTAACTATTTCTTATAAATTCTACCATAATTACAGTATTACAAGGAGTTTTGATTTTACCCAAAGATGTTTTTGTGGTGTTTGGGCAAGGCGGGTCATCTTCACTATTCAGCCATACATAATCGCTCATGATGAAATAGTTATCTTTGGGACTGTTAGGATAATAATCCGGCCATCCGTAAATTTTATTACCGTTATCCAAATGCAGCACTATAAATTCTTTTCGGGAAGACATTAATGCCCAGCCGGAAGGGTAAATCGATTCTTCAGTTATTTTCGCCCACCGCAAAAAGCGGTGTATAAAATCATAATTATAAAACCATGCGGCAACAACTCCGACCATACCGCCGTACAATAATACCGCTAAAAACTGTGGGGCACGAACAAGGATGAGAAGTTCCTCCATCAGAAATTTTGGAATATTCGCGAATAGCGTAAAAATAAACGCCAATAGAATTTGTTCACCAATGGATGGTTTAAGGTGAAATGTTAATCCGTAAAAAATCCACATGGCAAAGATTCCCGCTGCCAAGGGATAAAGCGGAAGAGCCTCTATAGCCTCTATAATAGCCATGGCTTATCATCCGCTTGGCTGCATTTGCCAGCCCCAGCAAAGCGTGTCCGTGGTTGTTGCTTTTTCATACCTCTACTATACAATTTTTGCCTCCATTCGCAAAATATGCGATAATCAAACCATAAAAAACCTTAGCCATAATAATCCATGAATGACAACATGCCCATCTTATCCGCTTTTGCGCCGACCACCACGCGCGCCGATTCGCGCCATGCCGAGGGGACACTGATTGATCGCTGGGGGCGGCATATCACCTACATTCGCCTGTCTGTCACCGACCGCTGCGATTTTCGCTGTCAATACTGTATGCCCATGAAGATGAAATTTTTGCCCAAGCGGGAAATTTTGTCTTTGGAAGAATGCTTGCGGGTTGCCCGTGTCTTCGCCGATTTGGGCGTGACCAAAGTGCGCATTACCGGTGGCGAGCCATTGGTGCGCGCAAATGTTGCCTGGCTGTGCGGCAAAATTGCCGACCTGCCCAATATCCGCGAAGTCGCCATTACCACCAACGGTTCACAATTACCCCAACTGGCCATTCCCCTGCAAAATGCCGGTGTGCGGCGCGTTAATATCTCTTTGGATACTTTGGACGCCGATAATTTTCGCCGTCTTACGCGCACTGGCAACTTGTCTGCGGTGCTGGCCGGCATACAGGCGGCACAAGAAGCAAAATTCCCCGGCGGAGTCAAAATTAACGCGGTGATGATGCGCGGTGTTAATCATTTGGAACTGACAAATCTGGCGGATTTTGCCCTGTCGCGCGATATGGATATTTCTTTTATTGAAGAAATGCCGCTTGGGGATATTGGCTACGGACGCAGTAAAACCTATTACAGCGCCGATGATGCTTTGGCGGCATTGCAAAAAGTGTTTTCGCTGCAACCGAGTAATTTTGACAGCGGTGGGCCCGCGCGTTATTGGCAAGTCGCCGGGAGCAAACAAAAGATCGGTTTTATTACGCCGCACAGCCATAATTTTTGCGCCTCGTGCAATCGCGTCCGCATCACCGCAGTCGGCGGGTTATACCCTTGTTTGGGACAGAATGACCTGGTGGATCTTAGGCCGGCATTGCGCGGCGGTGATGACGATATGCTGCGACAGCGCATTATCGCTACGATGGCGATTAAACCTAAGGGGCATGATTTTGACGCTGCTGCTGATGACGCCAAAGTCGTGCGCTTTATGTCGGCAACCGGCGGTTAAACATGGCGCGCAAGCCGCGCCTCAGCCGCACTTCGGCGCCATCCGTGCTTCATGTTGGAGCGATTGACGAAAACGGTAAAACCCAGCAGATTGGCATCGCCGGCGAATATCCGCTTACTCTGTATGTTGACGGACGCGAAATTATCACCCTGATGACCTTGGGACAAATGCCCGAAGCGCTGGCGGTTGGCTGGCTGCGCAATCAGCGGCTGGTGGAATCGGTTGCCGATATTGAAGAAGTGCTGGTAGATTGGGAGGTCAATGCCGCCGCCGTGTATACGCGCAATGGCATGTCGCCGCTGCCTGACAAGCGGGCGACGACGTCGGGCTGCGGACAAGGCACCATGTTTGGCGATTTGATGACGGCGGCGCAAAAAACACCGCTGCGGCGCCGCAGTAAATTTACGGCGACGGCGTTGGCACAGTTGCTGGCGGATCTTCGCCGCCGCGATACGGTGTATAAATCGGCGGGAGCGGTTCATGCTTGCGCTTTGGCGACCATTCAGCCGGACACTTGCAAAACGCAAATTTTTGTGGAAGATGTGGGGCGGCATAATGCGGTTGATGCCATTGCCGGCTGGATGTGGCTCAATGATATGGCGGGTGACAGTCAAGTGTTTTACACCACTGGGCGGCTGACGTCGGAGATGGTGATTAAGTGTGTGCAAATGGAAATTCCCTATTTGGTGTCGCGCTCTGGGCTAACGCAAATGGGCTATGAGGTGGCTGCTGCCACGGGTTTAACCATGATTGGGCGGGCGGTTAATACGCGCTATTTGGTGTTTAGTGGCGGCGAATATTTTGCCGCGGAGCAATAGCGGACGGTGGATAAAATCAGATGATGCAGACCTCTGGCATGATTGCCGCCGTTGCCATTAACGCCCGCGCTTTTATGCTGTTTGATTATTTGTCGCCTGCCGAGGATATTGTTGGGCGGCGGGTGCTGGTGCCTTTGGGTGGCAAACAAACGGTGGGTTTGGTGATGGCGCAAAAACGCACCTTCGAGATACCGCCCAATAAATTAAAAAAAATCTTGCGCACATATGATGATATGCCGCCCTTGCCGGCGGCGACTTTGGAGCTTATTCAATTTTGCGCCCATTATTATCATTGTCCCCTGGGGATTGTCGCCGCCGCGGTTTTACCGGCATATTTTCGCCGCCCCAAAGTTTGCCCCTTGCCGATGGGCTATCGTTTGGGTAAAGAGCCCGCCCCGCTTTATCCGCGGCGAAAAAAAGCCCATCGTATTTGTGAATGGTTGCGCGGCAAGGACGGTCAGACAGTCGCCGCCATAACCGCCGCAGTTGGCACCACGTCGGCATTTTTGCGGCAGCTGGCAAAAGAGGGATTTTTAACCCGCGAAATTGTGTGGCATAAAAACGTCGCGATAAAAGAAGCGGCCGATACACCGCCGCCGTTGACCAAAGAGCAAAAAAACGCTTTGGCGGAGGTCGTTATGGACGGCTACTCACCTTATCTTTTGTTTGGTGAAACGGGCTCCGGCAAAACGGAAATATATTTACAGTTAAC
>JBPCWX010000115.1:0-10156 GCA_051009095.1 Gammaproteobacteria bacterium
ATCAACACATAACACCGTGCAGGCGGCGATGAAAATAAAAATTTCTACGCTGGTCGCAGAGATGATGAGGTCGGCGGCGGTCATTCGTTTCCTACCCGTTTTTTATCCAAAAAATAAATCGGCTGCATAGGCAACAATGACTTATCTTCCTCTGACAAATTATCGTAATGCTTCTGCCATAAATCGATAAAACGTTCCATGTCAATCAATTCCAAATGCTTGCCGCTATTGCGTGCAAAATCACGGCAACCACTGGCAAAACCGGACGATGAAATAAAGACGCCAATATCGCCGTCCGTGAGCAGTCCGGCCAGTTGGCTTATTGCCGGCTTGCCGGGTTTGGTTGTGGCTTGGTGCTTAACCTGCACTTTAATACGCGGCGCCCTGCTACCCAAGGGGTCAGTATAAGCGAGCACATCAATGCCGCCATCAGGACCAGGGGGAGCAACATCCCTGACATGATATTTCATGCTTCTAATCAATGCGGCACATAAATCTTGAAATTGATAAGGTAGCATAGATTTAATATAACCTTGAATCTCGCTCTTCGCATTGCTTTCATACTGCCCTAAGCTATCTCCAGCCTGCGATTTGTCTTCATCAACCTCATCATGAATTGGCAAGTTTTGCGACTTCCGATTGTTTTGCCAATCGCGATACGCTTTTTTTGCTTGTTCAATGACGTCATCCCTTTTTTTGGACAGCACTTTTTCCCCATCAACAGTAAGATACCAAGTGCCTTTTTGTTTCTTCAGAAAACCTGCTTTAACAAATATGTCGCTACCTGTTTGCAACCTATCTTTCCAAATAACAGCACCGTTACTATATGACCCTTCCATTGCTGGGGTAATGTTTTTGCTTTCCCGTTTATAAACTTCATTCAACAAGTCAGACAGTAACATTTTGCTGTCATTGTCTTTCAGCACTTTCAAGGCGACAAATGCCAAATGGTATGATGAATTGCTATGTGTTGTTTTCTGCTTCATAACTTTCTCCTGTTTATCAATCAAAAATTGCCCCACCGACGGTTAGTAACCGATACAATTAATCACATCTCTCGCCAACGCATAATCTAAGCGGCGGCGATAACGTCCGTCTTTGCGAATGCCGCGATATGCCGTTAAAAAAACATCTTCGGTTTTCTGTCGCAGGTCGCTGATAAATTTGTTGTATAAGGCGATTCGCGGTGGCCCCGGAACACGAATTTTGGTGATCGCACGACAACTTTCTTTTACTTCATAATTTTGTAATTCATCCGATGGGCAAAAACGAATGCTGGCCTTATAATTGTTATCCAGAGCAAGAAGCCCCAGATTACCATCAGGGGCATTAAAAACAACACCCTTTTTGTCGGCGATTGGCGGAAGATGCCGCCTCAGCTCCGACAAGCCGCCCAATTTTTTAGCACCGCGATAAATAATCGGCTCTGCTTTTGGGCGCGGCTCAAAAAGCGCCAGACCAACGGGGTGTTCGGTTTCTTCAAACATGTTAGCCGACAATGATATAAAGGCACTCAGCCGCCGCACAAACAAATTGGTGCGAATGAAAGATTCAGGAATCAAAATAGCAACGTAGCCGCAATGCAAAAGGCTCAGCGATAAACAATGCTTGTACAAATCATCATATTTTGTAGATGGAAAGGGCAAGCCTCGGCGGGTAGCGGAATTTTTGGCCAGCCATGGTGGATTGGTCACACACACATTGAAGTTTTGGGGAAAACTCCGCAGGGTGTCCCGATATGCCACTTGCTTGTCGCCGGGAACAATATCAAATGCGGCAAATGACTTGCACAAATTGGCGGCCTGCAACATCTTAATCAGATTATTACTGCCGGCAAACGGCTCCAGAATTTTTTCTTTGGGCAAATCAGCACGCTCTGCCCATTGCTTAAACGGCGCACAGTCAAAAGGGTTTTGCTTGGTGTAAAAACGTCCTTCCGCCCGTTTGTTATCGCCATTGTCCAACCGCCAACTGTCGGAAAAAAGACCATATGGCGGCACAGCATTCGCTGGAGAAATGGCAACGGCGTTTTTTATCATAATTTCTCTTTGGGCATTTTCGCTAATTGCTCCACTGATAATTCAGTGAGCTTCACCTATAACCGCATATTTTACCAATTTGTGTTCGGATAAGGCGAATATTGGCATATATTTAGCGGTTATTTATTTTGTGTTTTTTGCAAGCGGCGTATAGTCGCGGTGAATTTTCCAGACCCCTTTTTCTCTAAACGCTGGAATTGTTTGGCGGCGTGCCGCATTAGTCAGGGCTGCCGCAGATAAACTGTGCTGCTTGATAAAATCCGACAAACCTATAATTTCGTCGCCGCGCAAATACGCATTTCGCTTATGCAGCGATTCAATCAATGCCAAGGCGATGATTTTTTCCATCAGTTTGGTGTGCTGCTTGGCGTGATAGTCAGCGAATGCCCGATAATAGGCTTGTCGGTTTTTAAAGCGAATAATGATGCGCGGAAAGCCCAGCGCCAACAGTTGAAAATTAATCATCACCCGCCCCATACGCCCGTTGCCATCGCAAAACGGATGAATGGTTTCAAAATCCAAATGAAACTTGGCGATTTTATCCAAAAAATACCCGTCAACATCATTGATATATTCCAGCAAAATTCCATCCAGCATTTGTCTGACCTGCTCCGGCGCCGGCGCGATATGCGTCCCGACCCGCACATACTCACCTTTACGCCGCAAGCGGCCGGCAAATGAATCGCTGATACCGCCCAATAGCATTTGATGCAAAAGCAAAATCAAGTCCTCATCAAGTATGCGGTTTTTGGCATGGTCGCGCTTATAGGCAATCACCCGCGCCAAATTTTTTGCCTCCAACATCTCGCGCACCGACACATTACGCGACAATGACATTTCCAATAAAATCTTCTCGGTTTCCCCAAGTGTCAGCGTGGAATTTTCAATCGCATTGGAGTTATACACATTCTCTGGCGTTTCCGCATCATCAATTAGCACCAACAATGAATCTTTACCACGCCGCAAACTCGCATACTCCCGCCATAAAGATTTAATCTGCACTCGGATTGGCTCGGATATGGACATAACGGAATTATATCAGATTCACGCCAAAATATCAAAAATCTGTTAATTTTGGTAAAAAACAAGAGATATTCACGCGATTTTTTACGATATAAACAAAATGATATAGCTGAGATATGACATTAGTTTTTTTTATTCGCAGTCATAATTTTCCCTTTGCCACGTGAGTTAACAAATTTTCCGCCGTCACTTCGGCGATCTCCAAAAACGGATACGGCCACAAACCCATCAGCAGCACCAACACTGCAAAACCGATTAATATCGCCAATTCGCGGCGATTGACATCTTGCAAAGCCTGCACTTGGGCATTCGCGGTTTCGCCAAAAATCACCCGCTTATACATCCATAAACTATATGCCGCCCCGGTGATGAGGGTGAGGGCGCAAGCCAGACCCACCCAAAAATTCCAGCCCACCGCAGCGACAATCACCATAAATTCGCCCACAAAACCGCTGGTGCCCGGCAAGCCCGCATTGGCCATCGCAAACAACATCAAAAAAGCCGCATATTTCGGCATCGCATTAACCACACCGCCATAATCGGCAATTTGCCGTGTGTGCATGCGGTCATACAAAACACCCACGCAAAAGAACATCGCCCCGGAAATAAAACCATGCGAAACCATCTGCGCTAACCCGCCCAATATGCCCCATTGCTCAAAGATAAAAAATCCCAAGGTTACAAAACCCATATGGGCAATGGATGAGTAGGCAATGAGTTTTTTCATATCCTTTTGCGCCAATGCCACCAAACCAATATAAACAATCGCGATCAATGACAAGGCGATTATCAGCCACGCAAATTCGGCGCTGGCATCGGGCGCAATGGGCAGCGAAAAGCGTAAAAATCCATACCCGCCGAGTTTGAGCATCACCGCCGCCAACACCATGGAGCCGCCGGTCGGCGCTTCAACATGCGCATCCGGCAGCCACGTGTGCACCGGCGTCATCGGCACTTTGACGGCAAATGCCGCCAAAAAAGCAAAAAACAGCAGGCTTTGGGCGGTCATTGAAAGCGGCGCATGGTGAAAGGCGGCAATGGCAAAACTGCCGGTTTGTTTATACAAATACAGCAATGCCGCCAGCATGAGCAAAGAGCCGAGCAAGGTGTAAAGAAAAAATTTAATGGCCGCATATACACGCCGTTCGCCGCCCCATACGCCGATGACAATAAACAGCGGAATGAGCGTTGCCTCCCAAAACACATAAAATAATACGCCGTCCGTGGCGGCAAAAACACCGTTGCTAAGCCCCGACATAAACAAGAAAGCGGCAAAATAAGCGGCGACACGGTATTTAATAATTTCCCAGCCGGCGGCGACAACCAACAGCGTGGTGAATGTATTGAGTAAAATCATCAGCACCGAAAAGCCATCCACCCCCAAGCCATAACGCACGCCATAGCGGGGTATCCAGGGCGCATCTTCCACAAACTGCATGGCGGCGGTGGAGGAGTCAAACAGAAAAAACAGCAGCAACGATAGCGCAAAAACCAATGCCGATGTGCCTAAGGCGGTGAATTTAATGAGCCGCGGCGACAGCTTGCGCGCGCCCATGGCAAGCAAGACTGTGCCGGCTAAAACCGGTAGCCAGATGAGTAGGGATAGGAGGGAATCAGTCATTCAACCGCACATAAATGATAAATTATAAACTCGATTTTATCAGTAAAGTAAAAGTCTTGTAAATCACGCCTTTTGCTCACACACCGTTGACGAACAACCTGCCGCTCGATACATCTACGGCTCGATACAATTCGGGAAGCTTAGATACCCCCATATGACTTTTAATGCGCTTGGCTAACAAATCTGAAAACACTCCGATTTTCCATTTACCCCTACCTAGCACCATAAACATAAAATCCACTTCGCCCGGACTCCATGAAATTTTCTGCTCTCTTTTGATAGCAAAAGAAACACCAATTAAAACCGTGTACTCTCCACCGTTTTCGTCTAGAATTTTCGCCTTAATAAGCGCATTCGTGAGAGCACCCTTTCTTTCGCCTTTGTAGCGGGACAATTTTTTAACATCGCGCTCTATATCCCGCCTTTTGTAATCCCCCTTACTTTCATTCAACAAGACATCCCCGCCTTGTCCCGGCAAAGCAGCAATCACATCCATATATTCTCTGGGCTGAGATATGCCATCTTCTGGCCTGGGCAAAATCGGAGTGCCTCCTTGGGCACCAGGGTAACTCACTGCAACCAGTCGAAAATTATTTGGAACAAGAACACAATGCACAAACAAGTAAGTTACCTCATCCTCGTCAATCTCATCAGCAGCCGGCGGCCGTAGATCAACCGGACAATAGTCAGAGGAAAAACCAAAATACCGCGCAAGCAATTTTTTGTAATCCATTTCTACACCACCGCCAAGTAATTTGCTTCTGTCCCAAGTCAAAAGCGGACCGTTATGGTTCAAGCGAATGCCGTCCAAAAAAAAGCCCAATGTGGAAAACACCTTGCCTGCGCCTATTTTTAACTTATGTTCTAGCTCTTGATGAAAATCAATTTCCACGCCCATGTCTGCGTCCATGATCTGTGCGTTTTTGATTTTCTTCAAAACACTATCTTGAAAACACAAAGAAACTCGGTCTTTGTCCATGGCTTTTTTTGTTCGATACAGCAAATCATCAATGGATAATATTTCCTCTTTCATGGATTTTGTCCTCTCCAGGGCGTAGACACCGTATATTTTTCGTTGTTTCGGGCCCTCAGAGAAAATCATCGCCATAAAAATAAGAATTCCTCGGTCGGGATCCATGGCATGCGAAAAGCGATTAATTTTCGCTGACAAAGAATCCTCACTGACAAAAAAACGGGTGTTTTTTGGTGGTCGCTTGTCTGCCCTGGCGCGCCATATCGCCAAAAGATCATCGGCACCGGGGGCAACCTTGACTTTCTCATTAAACGCTTTCCAAGAATCTTTGCTCTTGAGAGAAAGCCTCGCTTTTTGAAACCAATCTTTTGAGCTGTCCATCGCTCCATACAGTGTCGCGACAATGACATCTTGCGCCAGTTGAACTCTTGGGGGACATGAAAAAAAGCCATCCGCTGTCTTCAATTGTCGTAAGTCCCTATCTTGTAGCGGCCATTCAGCATAAATAAATCCTTGAAAGCCAGCGTTTTCACGCATCATGCGAACACTGGCATATGGGTTGTAATCAGCACCGCCAGATTTGTTACTAGACTGTTTGAGACCGGAAATTTTGACGTAAAATATGCCGCTCAGCCAAGCAGAACATGCCCCATATGATTTTTGGAGCTCATGGTCTTCAGTCAACACTGCTTCGGAAAATTCAAACACAATCAAGGGAATTTCTCGCCCGCCATAGACCGTCGTCACCAAAACATCAGGATTAGCCAAAGCGCATATGGGACGCAAGCAGGAGTCCGTCATCTGTTCAGGCCTTACGACACGCTTAACCAGCCGAATTTTAGCTTTGAATTTCAATTCCTTAAGTGCATTCTCGACCATGGGCATAATAAAATGCCTCCCTTGCTCCAAGCACTCGTAATAGATTCTTATTTCACGCATTTTTTTGAATGTAAATTAGATGCTCTTTTTTTCCACGCTGGGCAAAGGCGGGGTTGAAAGCACGCGAATGCCCCGCTTGTTCCGCCGACCAAACACCGTCGACTGCAAAGCCAGCCTTTTTTGCAAGCCCCATTGTCAATTCATCGCCTGGGATTTTTTGGCCGGCAATCACGGAGTCGCCAACAATCAGAAAGGCCGCGCCCCCGGGCTTCAAAACACGATAAATTTCACGTAGGCAAAGCAGCATATCCTCTTGCCACTTATGGGGGGACCTCTTCAGGCTAGAAAACTCCCGTCGCGAGCCTATTTCTTTGCTTTGAGCAAACTTGAAATCCAATCCCAGCCAAAGGCAGCGAAATTTGTGGTACAAATAATAATCGTAACTGTTGGCGTACGGTGGTGAAGTAAGTACCAGATCAAAAGATTCATCTGACAAAAAAGACAAATCACGAGAATCAGCGTTGTGCACGCCGACTGAGGCACAGGTCATATGCACTGAATCTTTTTGCACGCGCTCAATGTTTTCCGTCACTTTTTTTAGAAACAGCCTAATTACGCCACCATCTTGGATGGATTTATTGATAGCAGCGTAGCGTGTGTCACTTTCTTGATTAGAAGCACGAACAATAATGGCAGACAAAGACACCCGCAGAAAATCCCTCACGGCAATGTCCTCAACCTCGTTAATGCGTGCAGTCAACATGGCCGTCTCTGCGGCTACGTTATCTTGAAACCAATGACGTAGAGCAGGAATTTTCTGCTCTGCGTCCGCAAGCCAGCAACTGGAAACAGGAATGGCAACATGTTCCAACTGCCGCGTCAATTTACCAATTTGAGAAATTTGTACCCGCCCTAATGGCGTCGCCTTGACTTTGGAAATCAAACATGACAGTGCGTTGACATCTACTCCGACTGCATGCATGCCAAGCATATTGGATTCCAATAAAGTAGTACCGGAGCCGCAAAAGGGGTCCAAAATCACACTGCCTTTTGGAGCACGCCGCAATAGCAAAATTTTGGCCAGCCAGCCTGGAAACTTGGCAGGATATGGATGAATAGCATGCATTGACCGTCCATTCAAAGGCATGGAGGGAGCACGAGAAAAGTTGAAAGAAAACTCTAACATTTGCGAAACACCACAATAAAAGAGCAGTTTTGATTGGAGTAAAAAACTGATGGATAACCCAAAAGCACAAGCCGCCTTTGCCCTGTCTGATCCCACACAATCAAATCGTGAAACTTATAGCCAGCGCGCTCGCCGGCCGCTGCTAAGTCGGAATGGACGGCGATATAAGGAATTTTGTTAACCGTATCCCGATAATCCTTAACCACCCAAACAGAATAGCCACCTCGCTTTGTCGCATTGCAATTCAGGCGCAAAATTTCCTCCACATCATCCATAAACTGACGGTACGCCAAATTACCCAGATCCCTAACGTCATCGCTGTATGGCTTGACTGTACTTTTGTTAGCCAAAGCGATGATTGATTTCTTGTGCGTAGTTTGGCGATCGGAAACAGAGCGCCGAATAAAATTCGCGTACGGTGGCGAGGTAACAGTGAGCTGAAGACTGCCAGACTTTACGTGGTCCAGCAAGTTGCGACAGTCATCGTTAACAATTTTGCACCGCACTTTTTTGCCCAGCAAAGAAGTGTTGGCTTTTTGCCATTCTTCGGCCATTTTCACAAAACGCGGATTCAACTCAATGCCTACGGCATGACGCCCTGTGTTTTGAGCGGCGACCACGGTTGTTCCGATACCAAGAAAAGGATCTAGGACATAATCATCTTCTTTGCTATAAATCTTGATGAGTCGCTCGGCCAGTTTAACAGGAAAAACCGCGCCATGCTCCAACTGCCTTTTGTCGCGTGGCGAGCTGAGATCATTCCAAACGTTTTTGGAATGCGCCGCCCATTCAGAAGGAGACATGCCGTTAAAGCCGATTTTTAGGCTTCCCAATGGCGTTTTCCCCGCGCCCGTATTAGAAAGCTGCTTAACCGTACTAGGTTTAGAAGTAACTACGCTTTTACTCATCAAAATTCACCTCAAATGATTTGGCCATGTTTTACTTTATTTTAACAATTCTACAAGTTCTGAATAGCGGATTTTAACAGTATCGCTACCATAACGACAATAAATAGATCCCTCCTCCAAAATGGTTTCATCCTTTCCGTGCCTAGCTACTGTTCTTGTTTTTTTACAAATAACCGGTAAGCGACCAGAAACCCTAGCGATATGCAACAGAACTATTCTTTTGCCTGATACCACTTCCTCTTTTATGTGTGTCGCGACAAAAGGAGCAAAATATTCTTTCATTTGCTTTGATACAGCCTCGATGCTTTTTTTCGATATCTTACCCACACCCAAAATTTTCCCCCCATCATCGACGCCAAACAGTAGGCCCCCGCTCGCTTGCGCATTAACCATCCCTACCAACGTCTTGAGATAAACGTGAACGCTTTGGGGCTCATAGTTAACCTTAAAATCAAGGCACTCACTTTCGTTTACACACATGATTAAACTATTCATATTTACCTGAATAGAATCACAAAAAACCTTCTCTAAACGATGAGGCACCCCATCTGGCAAATCAGCAAACATTTTTATTTCTTGCTTGTTTTGCATCAATTGATTCAGTGGAATTTCCCCTGACAAAAAATCATCGACCATTTCCTTAGAAGCAGGACAAATGCTAGCAAATCTAGAATATCCATTCCTGATTTCGCTAATGCGTCCAGCATTGATGGTGCGATTAGGAATAGAAAACATATTTAATATGTCTTGATTCTTTTTTTCGGGATAAAATTTAATAATCCCTTTAATAACCGAAATTTCATTAGGCGACAGCTTCTCTTTCATGTTTTTCCTTTCACTAATAACCGCCGATATTTTTCCCTAATATCGGCAAGAATGACAAAATCTCCCTTCTCTTTCAAGTACCAATGAACCCACCCATTACACTGAGCGGTGCCGGCCGCTTTTGCTCCAACTTTATGTATTGAGCCAATAATACCACGGTTTCCTTCAATCCTTATCTTTCCGCTTTGCAGAATTATCGCAGCTTTTGAACTTTTATTGAAATACAGTTTGCGACCTTTTTTAATAAATCCTTCCTCAATCAATTTTTTAAATGGCACAAGTAGCGGCTTCTTATATAGCACTTCAATACAAGTCTCTTGCGTTATTTGCAAAACGCGCTTATCTGCCTCTTCCACATAAAGTGAATTACTCTCAATGCCAACACTTAATCTTTTCAAACACCGAGCAACAGCCATGGTCGTGCCAGTTCCCAAAAATGGATCCAGTACAACATCACCAACATTGGTTGATGATAAAATCACCCGCCGCAAAAGTGCCGCCGGCTTTTGCGTGGAATGCAATTTTTTGCCATCCTCATTGCGCAACCGCTCCTTACCATTACACAGCGGAAAAGTCCACACATTCGTCATCTGCTTGCCGCCGTTTTCCGCCTTCATCCGCCGATGATTAAAAGTGTATTTGCCCTTCTCCGACTTTTTTGCCCAAAGCAAAGTTTCAGTCGCATTGGTAAAGCGCACGCCG
>JBPCWX010000116.1:0-4005 GCA_051009095.1 Gammaproteobacteria bacterium
GGCGCAACCGTGGAACATATCGATGAAATGCGGATTATCAGCAACCTCAGCAGTGGCAAAATGGGTTTTTGCCTTGCCACCGCCGCCTCTGCCGCTGGTGCGGAAGTGCGGATAGTTGCCGCCCAAACAACCGCACCGCCCCCGTCTTTGCCCTTGCGCCGCGCCTTGAGCAGCCAAGAAATGTTAGCGGCATTGACCGACGAATGCCGCCATGCTGATATTTTGATAGCAACGGCGGCGGTTGCCGATTTTGCCCCGCGTCGCCCAAAACGCGGCAAAATTCCACGGCAAAATTCGCTCACCATTGAACTATTCCCCACCATTGACATCTTAGCCACAATAACCCGCCGCTACCCCAATTTGTTTGCCGTCGGTTTTGCCGCCCAAAGCGGCGGACAAAAAACACGCACCGCCGCCGCCCGTAAAAAAATGCGGCTTAAAAATCTTGCGCTCATCGTTTCCAATGCCGTCAGCGATGCCAGTTTAGATGATTGCCAATTATCACTGCACACGCCGCAAAAAAACTTTTCTTTGCCGCGCCAACTCAAAGAACAGGCGGCCGCCATGTTGATCGCGCAGCTCGCCGAATTTTTCGCAGAAAAAAATCCGCCCATGGCAGCGCAATAATATGTATTTGATAATACGGCATAATAGACGATTAATCAAGGAGCATTTTCCGCCCTATTTACCTTGCTTAAAATATTCGGGCAGCTTTCATGGCGAAAATGTGCATGCAAATGGCACGGTGCAATTTTCCCGCATAAAAAACCGCCATGGCAGTTAATCATACTGCCGCACCTTTTTTAGAGGTGCGGGATCTCATTTTGGAATTTCCCATTCAGGGCGGGACTTTGTCGGCATTGCGCGGGGTATCGTTTTCTTTGGCGGCCGGCGAACGCTTGGGGATTGTGGGCGAATCGGGCGCCGGTAAATCATTAGTGGCCAGTGCCGTGGTCAATTTAATTTCCCCGCCGGGGCGGATTACCGGCGGAGAAGTGCGTTTTGAAGGGCGCAATTTGCTGGCCTTGGATGCGGACGAGATTCGCGCCATTCGCGGACGGCGGATAGCGATGGTTTTTCAAGACCCTATGACGACGCTCAATCCGGTGCTTACTATTGGGCGGCAGCTTACCGAATGTTTGGAAGCGCATGGTTTAGCATTTGGACGGCAGGCGCACGAACAGGCAGTGGAGCGGTTGCGCGAAGTGGCTATTCCTTCGCCGCGCGAGCGCATGGCGGCATATCCGCATGAATTATCGGGCGGCATGCGGCAGCGTGTGGTCATTGCGGCGGCACTGATTATGCAACCGTCAATCATTATCGCCGATGAGCCAACAACCGCTCTGGATGTAACAATTCAAGCAGAGATTATGTCTTTGCTGACAGATTTATGCACCCGCCGCAAAATGGCGCTGATACTTATCACCCACGATCTGAGTTTGGTGGCGCAAACAACTGACAATATCATGGTGATGTATTCAGGATTAGTCATTGAACACGGCGCAACAGCCGAGGTTATTTCATCGCCGCGTCATCCATACACCCGCGGTTTGCTGCTGTCGCTCAGCGAACGGGCGGACGGCGGGCGTTTTTATCAAATTCCGGGCGGTATGCCGCCGCTCAGCGCCATTCCTGCGGGTTGCGCTTTTCACCCACGCTGCCCATATGCGGACGCGCTCTGCCAGCAAGAGATTCCGCCCTTGCGCTCCTGCGGCAAAGGACCGCGGGCGGCTTGTCATCATCTGGAACGGCAAGAACCGAGGCTTTATGGCGGTTAGCGACACGGCGCAAAACGACGACACCGCTTTGCTGTCAGTGCAGGGCGTGGTCAAGCATTTTCGCGGCGGCGGGCAGTTTTTTGGCGGTAGCGCGCCAGTACGGGCGGTTAATGGCGTTGATATGTCGCTATCGCTGGGCGAAGTTTTTTGTGTGGTGGGCGAATCGGGTTGCGGCAAGTCCACCTTGGCGCGGTTGGTGGCGGGGTTAATATCGCCCACTGCCGGCAAAATTTATTTTGACGGCAAGCGCATGGACAATTTATCATCGGCGCAAAGACGGCCTTTTCGCCGCGCCATGCAAATGATCTTCCAAAATCCGCAGGCATCATTAAATCCGCGCATGACGGTGCGGCAGACTTTGACCGAGGCTTTGCGTTTTCATTTTCGCGGTTTGAGCCGTGCCGAGCGGGAAGAAAGAGCCGCCGCAACCTTGACGGCAACGGGCATGTCGGCGGACGCCTTGGCGCGTTATCCGCACGAATTTTCGGGCGGGCAGCGGCAGCGGCTCAGCATCGCGCGGGCGTTAATTGTGGAACCGCAATTCATCATTGCCGACGAGCCGATTGCGGCATTGGATGTTTCGGTGCGGGCGCAGATATTAAATTTACTGGCGGATTTACGGGATGCCCGCGGTTTAGCGTATTTATTCATCACGCATGATTTATCGGTGGTGGAGCATTTTGCTCATCGCGTGGCGGTGATGTATTTGGGGGCGGTATGTGAAGAAGCGGAGCGGGACGCGCTTTTTTCGCGGCCGCGTCATCCCTACACGCAAATTTTATTACAATCCGCGCCCCGCATTGGTCGTCCCTTGCGCCCCGCCAAACTGCCGGGCGAGCCACCGACGCCGCTCAGCATACCGTCAGGTTGCGCTTTTCATCCGCGTTGTCCCTTTGCCAGCGCGCGCTGCAAAACCGAGCGTCCTTTATTGCGTCCGACCGCAGACGGCATGACGGCTTGCCATGCCGTGGAGGAGGGGAGAATTTAGGGCATTATTTTATACGTTTGTTGTCATCATGACTGACCGCCAACGGCATAATGGCTTGCTTGCAGTCGGCTAATTAATGTTTTCTTTCCGCGTGAGCCAAGTCAGCGCCGGCATGAAATTTTTTACTCCCGGTCTTTTGCATATTGGGCGGAATGCGTCATATCGTCGCTGAGCCAAAATCACCGTTTATCTGATTGTGCCTTCCATATGCAATTTAGATAAATAACTCGCAAGCATACCGCCTATTTTATTAATTATTAAAACTAAGCAATTTTTGTTTATAATAAGCATAATTTTTTATTCGCAAGGAGATCATTATGCAAACATCAACCACTAAAATCATTGTCGCAGTTATCGTTGTGGCAGCACTTCTTTTGGGAGGTGTGCTGTTCTTACAGAAGCGCCTCACTACCGATGAGATTGAGTTAACCATCGTGTCCTGGGGAGGTGCCTACACCGATAGCCAGCAAAACGCTTATCATGACCCTTACATGGCGGCTAATTCCCATGTCAAAATTGTCAATGATGATTCTTCCAATGAGGCCGTTCCCAAAATGCGCGCCCAAAATGAAGCCGGTAATATCACCTGGGATTTGATCGACGTCGTTCCCGCCGATGCCATTCGCCTCTGCGATGAAGGCATTGCCATGGAAATTGACTTTGATGAAGTGCTTGCCCCGGCGCCCGATGGCACCCCGCCAACCGAGGACTTTGGCGAAGCGCTGGTATCCCCCTGCTTTATCCCGCAAATTGTCTATTCCGTCGCTTTTGGCTATCGCACTGATGTGTCCGCATGGGGCGGTAAACAACCATCCACTATCGCCGATGTGTTTGACACCAAAACTTTCCCCGGCAAACGCTCACTGGAAAAACGCCCGATCAATAATATGGAATGGGCGCTTATCGCTGATGGCGTTGATCCGACCAAAGTCTATGAGGTCCTGTCCACCCCCGAAGGTGTGGATCGCGCTTTTGCCAAACTGGACACAATCAAAGATGATGTGATTTGGTGGAGCAGCGGCGCCGACACGCCCGACCGCTTGGCTAAAGAAGAAGTCGTCATGGGCTCCACTTATAATGGGCGTTTGTTTGCCCTGATTGAAGAAGAAAAGCAGCCGGTCAAGATGTTGTGGGATTGGCAAATTTTTGAATTGGACGGCTGGGTTGTGCCTGACGGATTGTCTCAAGATCGCTTGCAGGCGGTGTTGGATTATTTGTATTTTGCCACTGACACACAGC
>JBPCWX010000117.1:0-2108 GCA_051009095.1 Gammaproteobacteria bacterium
AAGCCGGGGGATATTTACTGGTGCACTGCCGATGTCGGCTGGATTACCGGCCACACCTATGTTGCCTATGGTCCTTTGGCGGTGGGCGGGACGCAAGTGATATTTGAAGGGGTGCCGGTATATCCACATGCGGGGCGTTTTTGGGAGATTATCCAAAAACACAAAGTGACCACTTTTTACACCGCACCGACAGCGATTCGCTCTTTAATTAAAGCGGGTTTCGATTTACCTGGACAATATGATTTATCTTCTTTGCGGATTTTGGGCACGGTGGGCGAGCCCATCAATCCCGAAGCATGGATGTGGTATAAAAACACGGTGGGCGGCGGGCAGTGTCCAATTGTGGACACTTGGTGGCAAACCGAAACCGGCAGCAATATGATCTCCCCGCTCCCCGGTGCCATCGCGACCAAACCCGGCTCCTGCACCTTGCCGCTGCCGGGCATTTTTGCCGCTGTTGTTGATGAATCCGGCAATGAAGCAAAGGCCAACGAAGGCGGTTTTTTGGTGATTAAAAAACCATGGCCATCGCAACTGCGCACTATTTGGGGCGACCATGAGCGATATTGCAGCACCTATTACCCGCCCGAAATTGCCGGCGGCAAATATTATGTGGCGGGCGATTCGGCCAACCGCGATGAAGACGGTTATTTTTGGATTATGGGGCGCATTGATGATGTGCTCAATGTCTCCGGTCATCGTTTGGGAACCATGGAAATTGAATCGGCATTGGTGGCGCATCCGCAGGTGGCGGAAGCAGCCGTCATTGGTCGCCCTGATGAATTGACTGGGGAAGCGGTGGTGGCTTTTGTGGTGCCGCAAAAAGCCTGTCCGCATGGCGATGAGGCGCGGACGATGGCTGCCGAATTGCGCACTTGGGTGGGTAAAGAAATCGGGGCGATTGCCAAACCGGCGGAAATTCGCTTTGGTGATAATTTGCCCAAAACCCGCAGTGGTAAAATTATGCGCCGTTTGTTGCGCGTCATTGCCCAAGGCGAGGAAATAACCCAAGACACCTCCACACTGGAAAACCCCGCCATTTTGGAGCAATTAAAAGAGGCGGTAAAATAGTCTTTAGATTGAGTCGTTGTAAAAAGGATTTTTGTTTTTTTCCAAAAAGTAAAGGAGGTTATTATGAAAAAACTTGTTCTTTTGATTTTATCTTTTGCTCTTTCCTCTCAAGTCTTTGCTCAAGAAGTTTCCCCAAAATATTTGGCTGAGGCTTTGGAAATGGAGAAAAATTTTCTTTTAGCAGTTACTACTAGTCTTGATGGTGAGCGATTGATTGGAACTACTCATTATGTTAGGATGTCTGCTTCTACTCCGACTTTCTATATTAAAAAAGCCCGAAGTTGTAAAAACAATCCGACGGTATGCACTGATGAGGTAGTGGCTAAGGCTTTAGCATCTGCTCAAAGGTTTGCCGCTGATTACAATGCTTTAGTTGGAAAAGAGGTTGTCACAATTTCAGATGAGTCTTCTTGGGGAAGTATTCCAATTTCCCTGGTTAGCGACATTTCTGGTGGTTTTTTAGGTAAGTGGTATTGTCGAAATGATTCTGGTGGACGTCTCGGTCAATGTAGCATTAGGGCTAGATTCGATAGATATGATATAGGTCGAATTGTTGCTCATGAAATGCTTAATGTTCTCAGTATTCAAGATACTAGGAAACTTGTATTTAGAAACTGCCTCTCTTTTGATGGTAATAACAGTACAGAATTTCTTGATGATTATTATGGTCTTTGTGAATCTGAGAAGAAAGCGATTGTTTTTGCTTTTAATCATCTTCGCCCTGGAATGAGAAAGGGATCAATCGGGAAGGCTTTTGACAAGCATTGGAAACCATCTGAGTTTACTTATGCTCTTGCTGCTCAATTAAAAGAGATTGATGATGCTCGTTATTCTTTTTGTAAAAGAACAAAAGGTCCTTCTTGTCTGAAAGAATTTCCTTCTTTAAAAGATAGTTGATTTCTTTGAATTGCTATCAATTAATATACCGTGTCATAATTCACACGCAACAAAACAAGGACAACAAACATGGCTGAATTTTCTTGGGAAGATCCATTTTTACTGAACACGCAACTGACTGACAGCGAGCGGCTGATCCG
>JBPCWX010000118.1:0-6025 GCA_051009095.1 Gammaproteobacteria bacterium
GAAGAAAAACCCCCGCCAATCTGAAAATTACCCACACTCCCCTCGCGCACCTTGACTTCCAAATCAACCTCATCCTCTCTGCCGCTCACCGGCTTTTGGCTGATGTTAACATTGGAAAAATAGCCCAGCCGCCGCACCCGCCGCGTCGAGCGGCTCACTTTCACCCGCGAATAACGCTCGCGTTCAAATTGCAGCAATTCACGGCGAATCACCTCATCGCGGGTGCGTTCATTGCCGACAATGCGAATTTCACGCACATAAATCACCGGGCCCGGGATGACGGTGTAAGTTACAATCACCGTGCCATCTTCATCATTCAATTCATTGGCATAAGACACCTTGGCCTTGGCATAGCCCAAATTGCCCAAAACCTCGCGAATACTGGACACCGTATTGCCGGCGTCGCGGCTGCTAAACAGCTCGCCCGGCACCTGATTGATGTGGTCGCGAATATCTTCCTCGCTGAGTTCCGGCGGTAATTCGCCAGTCACCTCCGCTTCTGCGACAATATAGGTCCGCCCTTCGCTGAAGCGGAGCAAAATATCTATGTGCTTTTTATCGGCGGAAACTTCCACTTCTTCCGCTTCCACCTTAAATTTCAAATAGCCCGCCTCCAGATACAAGGTGCGAATGCGCCCCAAGTCCGACTTGAGACCTGATTCGGAAAACAAATAATTATCCGTAAAATAATTCAAAATCCCGCGCGATTCCAAGCGCATCTGCCGCCGCAGCGTCCAGGATGTTATGCGTTCATTACCCGCAAAACGGATTGAGCGAATCGCCGCCTGCTTTCCTTCGTCCACATTAAACAGCAGCGCCAAGCGATTGCGCGGCAGTGGCGACACCACCGTTTCCACCTCCGCCTGATAATAATTTCTGTCGGCATATGCGGCTTTGATGGCTTGCGCCGCATCTTCCACCAAAGACCGGTCAAACACCCGCCCGCGCAAAATCCCCGCTTGTTTTAGCATCCCCTCCAAAGCATCAGAAGACAATTCTTCCACCCCGGCAAAATCCACTTCGGCGATGGTGGGATTTTCCTCCACCGCCACCACCAGCACATTGCCATCTCGCTGCACTTCCACCGAGCGAAAAAAACCAGTGTCAAACAGTGTTTTAATAATATCATCAGCCTGCTCTTCGCTCAGCGTGTCGCCAAGGTCCACGGGCAAGCGGCTAAACACCACCCCCGGGTCAAAACGGCGCAAGCCATCAACGCGAATATCCCCAATGACAAAAGGGGAAAAAGACTGCGCCAGCGCCGGCGCTATCCACAGCACCATGGCCAGCGCGGCAATTTTTGCAATTTTCATAATCTCGTTAAATCCAACAAAATAATCCATGCCATCAAAAAAAGCAGCAGCACCATGCCGGCACGCTCAAGCACCTGTAAAATTTTGTCCGGCAACGGGCGGCGAATGAGCGATTGTATCACACAAATAACCATCTGCCCACCATCCAATAATGGCAGCGGTAATAAATTAATCACCGCCAAACTAATCGAGATGAGGGCGACAAAAGCCCACCACGTCCCGGTGTTGGCCGCAGCTCCAGCACCGACAGCAATGCCCACCGGGCCGCTGATGTTTTTTTCAAACGATAATTTACCGGCCACCATGCCGCCCAAAAAAGCAAAGGTGCGCGCAATATCGCTCCCCACCTTTTGCCATGCCGCCACCACCGCCGCCCCGGGCGACAACTGCACCGTAGTCAGCAATTCCTGTAATGACGCCGCCGCCACCGCCGGCACCACGCCCAGCTGCCCAATCGCCCGCCCGCCTTGGCGCGCCTCGTCAAAACGCACAACAGCGGTTAGCACGCCGCCATCCCGCCAAAGAATAATCGGCGCCTCCTGCCCCGGCCGCGCCTGCACCAGAGTCACCAAATCGGACCAGCCGTCCAATACCTGCCCATCAATCGCCACCACCAAATCACCGACTTTAAGCCCCGCATTTGCCGCTGCCGACTCCGGCATCACCGCTTGAATAGTTTGCGTTAAATAACTCATGTCTGGAATCAGCCCCGCCGCTGACAGCAAGCCGTTTTCCACATCCGCCGGGCGCAATGACCCCGCCGGCAAAGTATATGCCCCGACCGTGGTGTCAATATAAACCGCCTCTTCTTGCAAAGCCGCATCCACCAAAGCCATCGCCGCCTGCTGCCACAGCAGGGTTTTTTCGCCGTTCACCGCGATAATGTCATCACCCGCCACCAAACCCGCCTGCGCCGCCGGCGAATTTTCCACCACTTTGCCAATACGCGCCAGCAGCCCGGTTTCGCCGGCCATAAAAACACCAATCAAAATAAAAAAAGACAATACGATATTAGCCAGTGGCCCGGCGGCATAAATTATAAAACGCGCCCAATTATTCTGCGCCTCCATGGTTTGCTGCGCCGTTGCTCCGGGGATACTGCTCAGGCTGTTGCGGTCCAACATGCGCACATAGCCGCCCAGTGGAATGGGCGCCAGTGCCCATTCAGTGCCCGCCTTATCGGTTTTTTTAATGAGCGGTTTGCCAAAGCCAATGGAAAAGCGCAGCACCCGCACGCCAAAAAAACGCGCCGCCAGATAATGCCCCCATTCATGCACGCCGACCACAATAATAATCATGGCGATAAAATACAATAATGTAATCATGCCGCCGCCGCCCATTGCCGCGCGCGCCGATCCGCCGCCAGTAAATCTTCCAAACTATCGGCGGCGCAATCGGCGTGTTTTGCCAATGCCGCATAATTGATGCGCGCAATATCGGTGAATTTAATGTCGCCGCGCAAAAACCGCGCCACTGCCGCTTCATTGGCCGCCGACAATACGCCCGGCGCCGCACCGCCCGCCGCCAAAGCATCTTGCGCCAGTTGCAAACAAGGATAACGCTCCGCCTCCGGCTCGGCAAAAGTCAGCCCCGACAAGTCCGCCCAAGAAGGACGCGGCAGGGTCATCAACGCCTCCTCAGCTGGCCACGCCAGCATCTGCGCAATCGGCAGGCGCATGTCGGGCATGGACAGCTGCGCGGTTAATGTGCCATCCGATTTTTCCACCATGGCGTGAACAATGCTTTGCGGGTGAATTACCACCCCGATTGAATCCGCCGCCGCCGCAAACAGCATGGTCGCCTCAATAACTTCCAATGCCTTATTCATCATGGTCGCTGAGTCAACAGTGATTTTCGCCCCCATCGACCAGGTCGGATGAGCCAATGCCTGTGTCGGCGTAACTTCCGCTAATTGCGCCATCGGCAAGGACAAAAAGGCGCCGCCAGAAGCCGTCAGCCAAAGTTTATCGCCCGCCGCCGCTGGACTGCCGCCCAATAGTTGAAAAAGTGCCGCATGTTCGCTGTCAATAGGCAAAATAGTGGCGCCACTGTCACGCGCCGCCGCCATGAGCAAGCCGCCCGCCAAAGCCAATGATTCTTTATTCGCCAGCAACACCCGCCGCCCTGCCTGCACCGCCGCCAACGTCGGAGACAAACCCTCCGCACCGCTAATTGCCGCCACCACCGTGCAACAATCGCCCAAAGGCGCGTCTCGCACTGCCGAAGCCCCGCCTTTTACCGCCGTGGAGCTACCGTCTGCCCTGATCATTTGGGTCAATTCCTCCGCCGCCATTTCATCGCGCATCACCGCCCAAGCGGGGCAAAACTCCCGACATAATTTTCGCATCGCCGCCGCATCCGTGTCCGCCACCAAAGTGGTCACCGCAAAATGCGCCCGCCGATGACGCACCACCGCCAAGGTTGCGCCACCGACGCTGCCGGTCGCACCCAAGACACACAATTTTTTTATACCAGCCACGGCGACATCAGCGCAGCAAAAGGAAGTGCCGGCAGCAAAGCGTCCAGGCGGTCCAACACCCCGCCATGCCCGCCCAATAAATGACCGCTGTCTTTCACGCCGCAGCGCCGCTTGGCCGCCGATTCAAATAAATCGCCCAGCACCGACAGCGACACCAGCGCAAACGCCGCCAATAGCAGCCACAAGCGAGGCGGCGCAAAAAACAACAGCGGCCCAACAAAATAAACAATCACCAGCACCACGCCGCCGCCGCCAAAAAATCCTTCCCATGTTTTGCCCGGACTCACGGTCGGCGCAAGTGGCGTTTTACCAAATAATTTACCGATGGCAAATGCCGCTATGTCCGCCGTCCACACCAGAATGAACACCGCCAATAAAGTATATAAATCAGTGGCGAATAATATCGCCGCCGCATGCCAGGCGGCAAAAATAATCATCATGCCAACGCCGCCAAATATCGCTGACCGCCATTGCCATTGCGCCAAAATGGATAATGGCGCAATCGCCACCCAAAATAAACACATCCACCCAAAAACAGCCTGAGAAGCCTCGATATTATCCGCCAGCAACCAGCCGCCCGCCACCAGCAAAACACCCGTCAACCCAACATACACCCTCGCCGCAGATGACGCCAAACCCGCCAAACGCGCCCATTCCCAAGCCGCCAGCAAAGCAATGATAAACGTCACCCCCTGCCACATCCACGGCGTGCCAAAAAACAGCAGCGGCAACGCCCCCGCCAGCAGCAATGCCGCTATGACCACACGCGATTTCAGCATGCCTCTCCGATATTGCCAAAACGCCGCTCACGACCGGCAAAGTCATCAATGGCGGCATTCAAATCTTCCTCGCCAAAATCCGGCCACAGTGCCAATGAAAAATATAATTCCGCATATGCTGCCTGCCACAGCATAAAATTACTGAGCCGCCGCTCGCCCCCGGTGCGAATAAGCAAATCCACCTCCGGCATCGGCGCCGTGGCTAAATGATGAGCAAAATTTTCTTCCGTAAAATCGCCGCCGTCCTCGGCAATTTTCTGGGCTGCCTGCGTTATATCCCAACGCCCGCTATAGCTTACCGCAACAGCCAACTGCAAGCGGGCGCCGGGGGCGGTTATTTTTTCCATTGACGACATGGTTTTGCGCAGCAGCGGAGAAAATCTTTCACGCTCACCAATAAAAACCACGCGCACCCCGTTGTCAGCAAGCTCATCACGCAATGACACCGCCGCCTCACCAAAAAGAGACAGCAAAGCGTTAACTTCCGCCGCCGGCCGCTGCCAATTTTCGCTGCTAAATGCAAACAGGGTGAGATAGGGAATATGGCGGCGGGCGCAAGCGCGAACCACCGCCCGAGCGGCGGCAAGCCCTCGCCGATGCCCTTCGTGCCGCGGCAAACATCGCTGCTGCGCCCATCGCCCATTGCCGTCCATAATGATGGCAACATGCCGCGGTAAATTGTCAGCGGGAGGACTCAAACTGTCATCAACTCCTGTTTTTTCTCATCGATCAGGGCATCAGCGGCGGCAATGCAGGCATCCGTAATTTTTTGCATTTGCTGCTCCAAACGCCGCCCCTCATCTTCGCTCAGCTGGCCGTCTTTAACCTGTGTTTTAATGTCGGCGATGCTGTCGCGGCGGATATTGCGGATGGCGATGCGGGCGGTTTCCCCTTCGCGGCTGATGACTTTGACCAAATCGTGCCGCCGCTCTTCGGACAAAAGCGGCAAAGAAACGCGGATATTGCCGCCCATCGCGGCGGGATTCACGCCCAAGTCAGAATCGCGGATGGCTTTTTCGATGGCCGCCGTATTATTTTTATCCCACGGCGACACCACCAGCGAGCGCGCATCGGCAACCGACACAGACGCCACTTGTGCCAGCGGCATGTCATTGCCATAACAAGGGACCACCACCGCATCCAGCAACCCCAGATGCGCCCGTCCGCTGCGGATTTTGGCGAGGTCAGCGCGCAGGGCGTCTGTGGTCTTTTGCATGCGTTTTTCAATTTGCTCTTCCATGGCGATTTATCATTATTGGCAATAAACAGGTAAACCTGGCGCGCCCGACAAGATTCGAACTCATGACCTCCAGGTTCGTAGCCTGGCGCTCTATCCAACTGAGCTACGGGCGCTCAAAGGCTATATTTTACCTTGAATCCATTTTTTTACACGCAATTTTAAGCATGTCCGTTATTGCCAATAACGGCGCATATGGCACCGATGGGGAATTTCA
>JBPCWX010000119.1:0-1801 GCA_051009095.1 Gammaproteobacteria bacterium
CCGCATGGTCTGGCACCCAGCCATCATTGGTAACGGTGAATGAGGATACTAGCGTTACTGGATATTCAGTGAGTAGAATGTCATCCATCGCCCTTACCACCTTTACCCCTATCGATGGTGATGGTGATGAATTTGAATATGTTGTTTTAGAATTTTCGGGCGGTGAATATTATACGGTTTCGGGTTTCAGTATGGATAGCGATAGTGTTTTATATTCAAGGTATGCATATAATTATGAAGCAACCGGACTTGGTAATGATAATGAAAAAATTTCTTTAGTCATTTTTGCGCGGGGTGTAACTAGTGGCGACCCAACGGGCGATGCGGTTGGTGGTGGCACGCAAAATGTCAATCTTACTGTTACCGGTAATCTAGGCAGTGGCTGGATAACCACAAGTTTTGTGCTTTCCATTGCTGATGTTGATGAATCTTCAACGGTTGATGGTGGCACCATGATAGGCGTTAATAATAATAATGGTGTGTATGATATTACATTTGCCAATGTAAATTATACCAATGATGATACAAACCCCATTAAAATTGATTCTGCTAGTGATTTAGAAAATAGTTTTATTTCCTTCACCGACGCCGATGGCAACCAAAATCAACATCATTGGTATTTCATTGCCGATGACGCCAATGATGGCACGGGCTATATTGTGTTTGATGTTGATGGCGATGGTGCGGGCAACGACCAGATTCATATTTTTGGCGATGGTAATTGGAATTGGGGCGCCCCCACCGAAGGCGATGGCATATTTGAAACCCCCGCTGATTTGGCGAATGATGGCGGTTTAACCCACCAACAATTCCTTGACCTATTGGGCAACCCGACCATCAATAGCGATAATTTTGTTTAATTTTTTTGGTTAGGCAATCGCACCGCTAACTTACTTCCACCCGTTAGGCAATTCCCCCTGCTTATTTTATTTATAGTATTTTTTTATTTATTTTTCTATCATAGATAGTAATAAATTTTCTTTTTTTGATTATTTATATTAAATTTTTTTAAAATTTGTTTGACCTAATAGAAACAATATGGTAAAAGATGTGCCGAAGAGGGAAGTAGCGATAGCGTGGCTTGACTTTTGAAAACATAAAAAAATAAGATGTAGGGAATTTTTTTATTTTTTTTGGGGAAAGCTGGTTGAAAATGCGAGTGAGGATCTTAATTAAGTAGGGTAAAAATAATGTAAATGAGTGGATTATGGTTATGGCTATAAAATGGAAAAAATTACCGCCGATTGGTGCAACAGCTGATGAAGATGATGGTATATCAAACTATGCTGTGGCACAATTTACCGCCATTGATGATGGGTCGGGTAGTATAACCTATAGTTTAGAATCGGGTGCGACCGATTATTTTGACATCACAGCCGATGGGCAATTAAACTTAAAAAGTGCATTTGATGCCGATGATGCCATCAATGGTATATTTTCAGTTGTGGTGAAGGCAACCAGTGCTGATGGTGCTATTTCATCGGTTTTTATCTTAACTGCCAATAATATCAATGATGAAGTCACCGAATGGTCGGGGGCACAAACCGCCATCGTTGCGGTCGAAGAAACCAGTGGGGTTGAAAATTTGCGTTTTGATTTAACGGTGGATGAATATAAGGCGGTGGCAACATTTACCCCCAAAGATGCCGATGGTGATGAATTTGGCTATGGTATATCGGGCGATTATGCTTGGATGTTTGAAATTGATTCAGATGGGGTGTTGAAATTAAAATTTGAATTGGATTATGAATCGGCGTGGTTTGATACCACCAATTTTTCCATCAGCATTTGGGCGGGTGGT
>JBPCWX010000120.1:0-6520 GCA_051009095.1 Gammaproteobacteria bacterium
CGGTGGCACCGTGCCACGCATGCCCAGCATCCCGGCGCGGCAGTTTTCGGGCTTGAGCCAGTCGCAATAAATTTTATGATGATAGGCCGCGGAGCCAAAATCCCAAATTACCGGTTCCTCATCACCGGCAAGCAGAGCAAAGCGGCAAAATTTATCCCGCTCCCACTCGCCAATTTTGGTGGAGGAAACATAGCGGATATTGTTGACATCAAACAACAGCAAGGCGCCTAAGCCGGATTGTTTAAGCGCAAACCGCGCGCGTGCCAGCCGATACCGCCGCAAACGGTCAAAATTAACACGCCCCTCAAAATCGACTCCCATATGCCCAGGAGTTAACAACGGACGCTCCCAGTTGATAGCGGGATTTAAATCATCATTAGCGGACGGATGGGCTGAGGAATTGCTCATTGTATCACCATTCCGCCGTCTATCATTAGCAGCTGTCCGGTCATGTAATCGGACTCACTGCTGGCCAAAAAACTGGCGGTGCCAACAATATCTTCAGGATACGAATATCGTTTCATTAAAATCATGGTTTCCGCCAAACGATCCATCGATTCTCCCTCTTTTTCAAACTTTCCAATTTTGACCAGGTCTTTATCCAACTGCTCCCACAGCTCAGTGCGCACCACGCCGGGGCCGTAACCGTTGACGGTGATGTTGTGTTCAATAAGCGCCTTTGCCCCGCCGTTAATCATCGCCAACACCGCGTGTTTGCTTGCCGAATAAGGAATGACATCATCAAATGCCTGCCGTGATAATATGGAACCCACATTAATGATTTTGTAAGGGTATTCCCGCTTCCCTTGTTTTATCATTACCCGTGCGGCTTCCTGCATGGTCAGTAGCACGCCCAGCCCGTTAATGTCCATGATTTTTCGCCAATTTTCCTCAGTAATATCCATAAACATCATTGGGTCGTTAATGCCGGCATTGGCTATCGCAACATTGATTTCGCCGAATGCGTCCGCCGTTGCTGCGACTGCGGCTGCCAAATCGGCACGGCGGGTAACATCCACCTTCTGGGCAATGGCTTCGCCGCCGACTTCTTTAATTTGTGCAACAACTTGCTCACAGCCTTCTTGATTAACATCAGTCACGCAAATTTTTGCCCCTTGTTTGGCATAATGCACTGCGATGGCGGCGCCCATACCGCGTGCCGCGCCGGTAATCATTACGCATTTTCCGTTAAGTCTGCTTTTGTCCATTTTTTCTCCTTACTTATTTTTGTTGAGATGGGAATTTCCGCCTGTCGCCATTATACCCATCATCATCATTGGAATGGTGCCATAAATTTCGGTATTTTGTCCAGCGCTGGTCAATCTGCGCCAGAATGGTGGTGCGCCTTTGTCGGTTGGTGTGCAGCACAAAAACGGTCTGAAATATGATGACTGTCAGCAGCAAAACGCCTAAATATAGCTGCGCTTCATAGGCGGGCGTGACCTTAAACACCAAACCGCTGTTGAGAAAATTGACCGTCAACGTGCCCACCATCGCACCCAGAACGCCACCTTTACCGCCTAAGATGCTCACCCCGCCGATAAACGCCGCAACGGTTCCTGCCAGCAAAAGATATTGCAAACCAAGGGCTTGCGCGGTGCCGGAACGAAGACCGATAATGGCGCCGCCCAGTCCAGCGCAAAATCCCGAAATTGCAAACACAATCATCAGCGGGCGCTTAGGGTTAATGCCGGCGGCGACCGCCTCGCGCCGCGCGCCGCCAATGGCATATATCTCCCGTCCATAACGGGTGAAACGCATAAACAAGCCAACGGCGACAAATATCAGTAATACCACAACAGAGGCGGGCGAAAACAGCCACAGCCATTTTGTTTGAATAAAATCGGGAATGCGAAAATCGGTCAGCATAACCGTTTTTTCATCCGCGGCAAAAAGCGCGATGCCGCGTAGCAGCATTAGCGTGCCAACCGTCAGCACAATCGCGCGCACCCGCAAATAGGCGATAAAAAATCCTTGCGCCAGCCCAATCAGTGTGGCTAAGGCAAGTGCCGCCCCCAACGCCGGAAATGCTCCCATGCTGTCGGTCAGACGCACCACAATGACCGCCGACAGTGCCGCATTGGAACCAATGGACAGGTCAATTTCGCCGGCGATAATGCACAGCGTCAGCGCCAGCCCCACAAGCCCCAGCACCGCAAACCGTTCCATGACGGAAAAGCCGGTGTCCAGCGTCAAAAAACGGCCATCGTCGACCGTCAGGGCAAAAAAACCATATACCAATCCCGCCAAAATAAAAGCGAAAGTCAGGTCAGGGTCTCGGCCGGCGATGTTTTTGATGGACATGATTATTCCAGTCTGGTGTTGCGCCGCAGCAGCGAAAAAATAATAATGCTCACCACAATCATAATACCGACCGACAGCACGCGCGGGCCACTGTGATAACCGCGCAGCACCATGATATTATCAACCATGGAAATGAACACCGCGCCCAGCCCAGAGCGCAAAATGGAACCGTAGCCGCCAGTGATGGAATTGCCCCCGACCATGACGGTCGCAATGACCAAAATTGTAAAATCACCACTGGAACCAAATTCGGAGGAAAAATAGTTGGCTTGTCCGCTGGACAGCTGCGCCGCAAACGCCACCGCCACAAATGCACAGCATAGCGATGCGATGATGCACACTTTGATGGCCATATAAAAATTATCATGTCCGCAGGCGCGGCCGGCGGCGCGGTTGGCGCCGATTAAATATACTTGACGCCCAAAGGCGGTGCGGCGGAGCAGCAGCTCGGCAAAAATGACGATAAGAATGAAAGCGATGGTGATGTTGGGCAGTCCCATGACTGTGCCTGACCCCAGCCATTCAGCGTCATGCGGGCGGCGAAAAGAGATGACAAGATTATCACTCCACCATGACGCCAGCCCGTACAATATCCCGGCAGCCCCCAGCGTTACTACAATGGGATTGCCGCCTAACCCAATGAGCGCGCCTTGTGCTGCGCCGGATACTGTGGCGATGGCCAGTGCCGCCAGCAGGGAAAGCTCAAATCCATAGCCGTTGGACATGCCCAGGGCAAAGGCGATGAGGCACAATGCCGCGGTTTCTTTCATGGACAGCAGAAAAAAATTTCCTGATAAAGTGACAAAAGTTAATCCCACCGCCATAATGCCGACCAGTGCGGCATCGCGAATGATGGTTTTGATGTTGAATACGGTTAGAAAATTTTCGGTGGTAAAAATGCCGTAGGCGAGCATACCCACAAAGGCGGTCATCAGCACCACCGCCAAAGTTGTGGTGAGGGTGCGATGTTTGGCGACAAAAGCGGCGGGCAAAAGAGGCATATGCGTTCAATGGGCGGTGGGCAGTATTTCCGAAAACGGGTCAGTGATTTGCTTGAGAATGGTAGCGGAAGAAATATCCGCACCGTTTAATTCATCAATCATCATGCCTTTGTAAAAAGTAAGCACGCGGTCGGGAAGGTTGGAAATCTCCTGTAAATCGGTGGATGCCATGACAATGGCGTTTCCCGCATCGGCAAGCCGTCTGATGTTTTTGTATATCTCCGCCTTGGCGCCCACATCGACGCCGCGAGTGGGTTCATCCACCAGTATTAACCGCGGCGCGATGGAAAGCCATTTGCCCAGCGCCACTTTTTGCTGGTTGCCGCCGCTCAATACGGCGGCATTGGCGGGCAGACGGGTGCGGTCAATCTGAAATGTATCCGCCAGTGTCAGTCCTTGTTTTTTTTCGGCGGTAAAATTGAGCATACCGATGCGAGACACACTGTTTAGCGCCGGCGCGCTTAGATTTTCCACCACAGGACGCCCCAAAAAAAGCCCATCGCGTTTGCGGTCGGATGAACAGTAGCCGATTCTCTTTTTTATCGCTTGCCGCGGTGTGGTGGGCATGAATTTATTATTATCCATGACCATGGCACCGCTGCGGATGGGGTGTGAGCCAGAGATGGCGGCCAAAATTTCGCCGGCGCCGCTGCCGAGTTGTCCGGCCAAGCCAAGTATTTCTCCTTGATGAACGGAAAAAGAAACGGGCTGTAAGATATTGTCCGGCCATAACTCTTCCACTGTTAGCAAGGTATCACGCTTGTCTGAGGGTGGGCGCGGCGGAAACATGGCTGCTAATTCGCGTCCAAGCATACGCACCACCAGGTCATGTACGGTTAATTCCTGAGTGGGTATTTGCGCTTGCGTTTCGCCGTCACGCAAGATGGTTACCCGATCGGTGATTTGGAATATCTCATCAAGACGATGTGATACATAAATGACGGACTTGCCGCGTTTGGCCAGCCGCTGCGCCATGGCGAGAATGCGCCGACTGTCGGTTTCGCCGAGTGCCGCTGTTGGTTCATCTAAGATCAATAATTGGGGGGAGCGGGCGATTAATCGCGCCACTTCCACCAAATGCTGCTCACCGAGCGACAGCCAGTCGAGGCGGACGAGAGGATTCAAATCATCCAGCCCGACTTCTTCCAAAAATGGTTTGGCTATTTTTGCCAACCGTGATGGCGAGGCCAGAATTGGCACATGTGGCCCGGATAGAAATATGTTTTCGGCGACCGTCATGGTGGGCACCAAACTCAGTTCCTGCTGAGCGATAGCAATGCCCATGCGTTGGGCATTATCCGGGTTATGTGGCCGTGCATCTTTGCCGGCAATCTTGAACGAGCCGGCAAAGTCATCATCAAAACCGCTGATAATCTTCACCAGGGTTGATTTACCGGCGCCGTTCTCACCGACCAATCCGACAATCTCACCTTTGCCGATATTAAAATCCACTCCTCGGAGCGCTTGAATGGCGCCAAAATGACGCCACACTCCGGTGACTTCCAGCCATGTTTCTGATGGTGTTATGGCGTTTTCCGCCATTTTTACCATGCACCGGAGCACAAATCTTCTATAGCATACAATTTGCCATCATATCCTTTGAGTGCGATAGTGTCAATGTTGGCTTTGGTCACCGGAGGATTCGGGGTAAAGTTGAGATATTGCTCCAACTTGCCGGTTTCCAGATATTCTTTGACAAGTTTAATGGCAAGCTGTCCCTCATGCAGTGGCGATTGAAGTGTGGTGCCGTATTGCTTACCTTCTTCGATGAGTTGTCGATCGCCGTTGCAAACCGTGCCGACAGCGACAATATCTTCGCCCATGGTAAACCCTGCTTCTTCTATCGCCTTGATTCCGCCGGTCAAAATGGCGTCATCCATGCCATAGACAAAATCAATTTTTGTCCCTTGCAGGCTGGCAAGCAGTTTGGCGGCGCCTTTATAGCCGTTGGCTTGTCCAAAACCTTCATCCACTTCATCCACCAAGTTTAGGGGTGAGCCGGCAATCGCGCCTTTGAAAGCGTTGATGGAAAGCCCATAACCGCCATAACTGCGGGGATAGGTTAGCGCGATGACATTAAACGGACCTTTTTCGCCCATCGCCATTTTTTCCTTAGCGGCCTGCACCATCATATAGCCGGCGTTGGCGGCGCGCAATCTGTCATCGGGGCCGGCATAGCCAAAGATGAATTTTTTGTCCTGTTCATTGGGCAGCTGGTTGATTTTGAGCACCGGCACGCCCGTTTTGTTCAAGGCGCGCAATGAGCCGAGTCCTGCCACCGCATCAGATGGCCACCAGATAAAAACATCGGGGCGTTTGCCGGCGGCAAGCACTTGCTGCACCTGCTGATCCTGTTCGGCTTGGTTGTATTGGTTTTCGAAAACCTCGATGTCAAAACCGTTTAATTCCGCGGTCTTTTTAATGCCGGTAATAAATTTACCCACATATGCTTCGCCGGCGGGCCCATTAAAAGAAATAATGAGAGGGCGTTCCGCTTGCGCGGCACCTTGCAGTGCCATGGCAAAACTTGCGATGGCGATATTTAATAAAATGGATTTTTTATGTTTGTTCATGATGCCTCCTTTTTTGCAAAAAATTATTTATAACATATATATTGGCGTTATGCTTAATTTTTTGGAAAAATAATCGGTCATCGCTAAAAAATGATGTGAAGATATTCCCCCGATAAAACTATCTGCGGATGCCACTGCGAATTGCGGCAAGGCACTTTATCAAAAAAATGCAAAGTGCTGAAATTTTGCTATGTTTTATTGCATTTTATAATACAATCCGCCGGGGGTTTATTTTATAATCAGATTTAGGAGATTAACCATGAAAAAATTGCTTGCTGCCATTTGTCTTGCCGCCTTGACGCCCGCTGTTTGCGCCGAGGACGGCGGCGCGCTGTCTATCGTTACTCCCGCCCAAAATATTCGCCTGCCACAGGCGGACAGCGATTTAGCAACATTTCAAGTCAAGAATATTCAAGTGCAGGCAAAATGGAGCATTACTCCCGAATCTTTCCTTTCCATTGATGGCGGTACCTTGCGCATAATTGAAGGGACGGAGAGGCCTGCCGGCCCAGTAGCATTCCAGGTTAAGGTGGAAGATAATTTTAAGTTGCTGAATAGTCAATATGAAAATTTGGCAGCGAGTGCGCTTATAGTCGTGGAATTTCTCCCCGGAATGTTTCTCATGGGGGGATACAACTCGAG
>JBPCWX010000121.1:0-25686 GCA_051009095.1 Gammaproteobacteria bacterium
CTATCTATTATGCCTGACAACTGCGTTGACCTTATCATCACATCACCACCATATGCCGAGCGGCGCCTGCACACTTATGGCGGCGTCTCCGCCGAGCGTTATGCAGAATGGTTTTTGCCTCTGTCCGACCAGTTTTTGCGCGTCCTCAAACCCACCGGAACTTTTATCCTCAACATCAAAGAACACGCCGAAAAAGGCGAAAGAAGCGTTTATGTTTTAGAGCTTATTCTTGCCCTGCGAAAACAGGGCTGGCGGTGGACAGAAGAATTTATCTGGCACAAAAAAAACGCCTATCCCGGCTGGTGGCCCAATCGCTTTCGCGACGCCTGGGAACGGCTATTGCAATTTAACAAAAGCAAAAACTTCACCATGTACCAAGATGCCGTAAAAGTGCCGATTGGCGATTGGGCAGATGGACGACTTAGAAAATTGAGCCACAATGATTCTCAAAGAAGCCGTCCCGCAACCGGCAGCGGTATGGGGCGCAATGTGTCTCGTTGGGTGGGCAAAGACACCGTCAACCCAGACAACGTTTTACATCTGGCGGCAGAATGTGGCAACAAAAAACACAGCGCCGTTTTTCCTGAATCTTTGCCCTCTTGGTTTATCCGTCTGTTTACCAAAGAAGGCGACATTGTTTTGGATCCTTTCATGGGCTCCGGCACTTCTGTCGCTGCCGCACATAAACTTAATCGGCATAGCATCGGCATAGAAATTTTGTCTGAACATTTTGCCATTGCCAAAGAACGGCTGGAAAAAATCAATAAACCAACTAAAAGCAAACACAAAGGCAAAAAGGCGGCATAATGAATAGCGTGCAGTTAGAAAAAATACAGCAATATATATCTGATAACATTCAAGCATTTCACACCCGCCGCTTGGAAAAATTATCAGAATTTAAACTCGATAAAACGCTCAAGCGGGTTAATCCCTATTTATATCGCGCGAAGAATCTGGAACTCGCACATGATTTTGTAAAGTATTTTACCGATAATTATTTGGCCTTGCAGGAACAGACTATTTTTGGTATGTTTTTGGAAGAACTTGCATTATTCGTCGGTGATGAATTGTGTGGCGGCAAAAAATCGGGCATCGAAGGCGTAGATTTGGAATTTTCCCGCGATAAAATTCATTATCTTGTGTCTATTAAATCCGGCACTAACTGGGGCAATTCCAGCGAAGTAAAAAAGCAGCGTGAATGTTTTCACAAAGCCGCGCGGGTGATTCGCCAAAGCAAAAGTGTCAAGGCGGTAGCCGCTGTCTTGGGTTGCTGCTATGGTCGTGAATCGGTTGCAGACAAAGGCGACTACATTAAATTATGCGGGCAATCTTTTTGGCAATTTTTATCCAGCCATAAGAGCTTGTATTTGGATATTATTGAGCCACTGGGCCATCAGGCCAAGCAAAGAAATCACGCTTTTCATAAAGAATACACCGCTTTGCTTAATCAATCCACACAAAAATTTATGAATGACTTCTGCATAAACGGAAAAATTGATTGGAAAAAACTGACGGAATTTAGCTCCGCCAACCCAACTGCGATAACTCAAAAAAGCAAACCCCATGGATAAAACTATCCGATTTTATTGATTCACACAAAAAGCAAACATATCATGACCACCACTAACAATTTCGCCACTTCACTAATTGCCGAAGCAAAACGGCGACGCCAGCGAATCATCTTGCCGGAAAGCAATGACACCCGCGTTTTGGCGGCAGCAACCCGTGCGCAAACAGACGGCATCGCCGATTGCATCTTATTGGGCGATGAAAAAGAAACACGCAAGAATGCGCAAGCAGCGGGAATTAATTTATCCGCCGACACCATGATTGTCGCCCCAGACATTGCGCGATTGGCGCCGTTGCTGGCTTCTTTACGAGCAAGCAAAGGCATGGACGAAACAACGGCGGCACACTGGCTGAGCCAAGACCCTGTCGCTGCCGCCGCCATAATGCTCAAACACGGCGAAGCAGACGGTATGGTGGCCGGTGCGGCAACTGCATCGGCAGCAGTTTTGCGCCCTTTTTTACAAATCATCGGCAAGGCAAAAAACGCTTCCCTAGCCTCCTCTTTCTTTTTAATGTGTTTGCCCGAAGGAGCCAAATTATTTGCCGATTGTGCCTTGAATGTGCGCCCAACAGCGGCACAACTGGCCGATATTGCTGCCCAAAGTGCAGCCAATGCGCAAAAATTTGGCATCACTCCCATTGTGGCATTACTCAGCTACGCCACCGGCGACAGCACCGCCAGTGAAGAAGTCGCGCGCATAGCCGAAGCGACAGAATTGGCCCAAAAATTGCTCCCCAACACGCCAGTAGTCGGGCCTATTCAATATGACGCCGCCATCTCGCCCACTGTTGCCGCACAAAAAGCGCCTCAGTGGAAGTCCGCAGGGCATGCCACAGTGCTCATTTTTCCCGATGTTGCCTCGGGTAATATCGCTTACAAAGCGGTGCAGCACGCGGCAAAAATTGTCGCCATTGGCCCTTTGCTGCAAGGGTTGGCCGCGCCCGCAAATGATTTATCCCGCGGAGCAACAATAGATGATGTTTATTACACGATTGCCGCTACCGCCATACAAGCAGGGCAAACATAATATGCCATTTCACCCATCTGGGCAAGCAAACATTAGCATTGCCACCGTTATTATGGTGGCAATTTTTGTAAGCAATTTTTACCATGCACACAATCAATTACGATAAGATAGGACTATGCAAACAGAATCTCATCCCCGTTTGTCCGATGCCATTCAATGGTTGCAGGAATTAACGGCATTTGACACCATTCCCACACACAGCAATATACCCCTGGTGCGCCACTTGGAAGAACGCTTAGGCGCTCAAGATATTGCCACCACCACCGCACTGACACCCAATGGCGACAAAGCAACATTTCTTGCCACTATCGGACCCAACATAGACGGCGGTGTTATATTATCCGGACACACTGATGTCGTCGATGTGGCGGGACAAGATTGGGACACCCCGCCTTTTTCGCTCAGTGAAAAAAATGGGCGCTTGTATGCGCGCGGGGCTTGCGATATGAAAGGATTTCTCGCCTGTGCCTTGGCTATGGCGCCACTGTTTGCGCAAACACCGCTAACGCGCCCGGTTTATCTGGCCTTTTCGCGTGATGAAGAAATTGGTTGTGCCGGCAGCGCCGATATGCTGGCATTGATCAAGCAATGTGGCGCCAAGCCTGACGTCGCCCTCATCGGTGAACCGACGCGCATGAAAACCATTGTCGGACACAAAGCAGGGTTAACCTCGAGCACGGTCTTTCACGGGGTTGCGGCACACAGCTCGATGCCTGCTGAAGGGCAAAGCGCCATCCCTTTTGCGGCACGGTTTATTACCCACCTTGATAATTTAGAAAAAGAAATGGCGCGACAAGCGGATGCGAAAAGCTCATTCTCGCCGCCGCACGGCACCATCAATGTCGGTATGGTGCATGGCGGCACGGCCTTGAATATTTTTGCCGCCCGCTGCGAAATGAACTGGCATTATCGCGCTATGCCGGATGAAGATTTAGACGCTTTTGTCGACCGCATTAATGATTTTTTGCAAAACACACTATTACCCGACATGCGTGCGAGCGGGCATGCCGTGGCGATTGAAAATACCGTAAACACCTGTTACCCCGCCTTGGCACCTCTGCCCGATTCGCCGGCCTTAGCGCTTGTCGCCGAATTAATCGGTGATGTCAGCGATGATGCGGTATCTTTTGGCACCGAAGCAGGCCATTTTCAACAAGCCAGCATTCCTGCCGTTGTTATTGGCCCCGGCGACATCGCACAAGCACACAAGCCAAATGAATATATTGAAATATCCCAACTTGCGCAATGCCTGCATTTTTTCGACAAACTGCGGAGCAAACTATCCGCCTAACCTCTACCCGCCATATCCGGCCATACAAACCGCCATGCTCCCTAGGCGTAAAAAGAGTGTATGCAAAACATTAACGACGCGATGCCCTTGTAGGGTTTTACGCCCGCATCAAAAAATGGCGACCCATAAACATACTAACGAGTGGGCGAATCTGCCCGCCGAAAAACCAACCAGTCTGATGACACAAAATTAAACACCGTGCCCACCAACACCCCCAACACCAAAGCGGCAAGCCGATGCTCCATAAAAAACTCCGTTTTAGTCGTCAACAGCGCATAGGTACCCCAGTTAAGCACAAACCCCACCAAACACACCAGCACAAAACGCAACCATTGCGCCGCCGCCATTTCACGCGGGCGCGTCTTAAATGTCATAATCCGATTGAGAAACCAATTAGTGCTGACTGCTGGCCAAAATGCCAACCCGCGTGCCCACAAATGCGGCATCCCCAACATCAATAACAAGTAATAGATCGCCACATCCAAAACAAAACCCGTCCCTCCCACCGCGCAAAATTGCAGCACCTCCATCGGTCGCGGCCAGCGATAATGATACAACCGCCGTAAATGGCGCACATAATTTATCTGCTCTCGCAGAGTCATTTTGCTCTCACCCCGTTGTCGGTCTTGAAAGTGTATCGGCACCTCATGAATGCGTGAATGCGGCCAACCCGCTTTGACGGCAATTTCCAAACCAATCTTGTAGCCAATGGGAGACAATTTTTCCGCCGCCGGCATGTCGGCACGGCGCAAGGCAAAAAAGCCCGACATCGGATCCGCCAGCAGCGTCAACGGACGCGCCAACACCGTCGCGCCATATGAATTTAACTTACGCAACCACGACCAGTCATCGCCCAACACCCCCCCCTGCACATAACGCGAACCAACAGCAAAATCCGCCTCACCCGCCGCCAGCGGCGCAATCATGTCAGCAATTTTATCCGGCGGGTGTGATAAATCGGCATCCATCACCACAATAAATTCCCCCCGAGCCAATGCAATCCCATCAATCACCGCCGCCGCCAAACCTCGATTATCATGACGCGTTAGCAAGCGCAACGGCAAATCATCGGCCAGTTTTTTGCACACCTCATCCGTATTATCGCCGGAAAAATCATCGGCAATAATAATCTCAAATGATTCGCCGACCAATGCCTCAGCGATATGCGCCGCCAGCAAAGGAATATTTTCTGCCTCTTGATATGTCGGCACCACAATGCTGAGGCGCGGTGCGGTCATGGTTTAATGGTCATCGCCGGCATCGCCGTTTTCTTCGTCGCCATTTTGCTCTTCTTCAATGCGCGCCATACCCACCAATTTACTGCCTTTGTCCAAATTGATTAAGCGCACGCCCTGCGTATTGCGCCCCAGCCGGCGAATGTGTTTTATGTTGGTGCGAATCAAAACACCGCCATCGGTAATAAGCATGACATCATCATGATCACCAGCCAGCACCGCCCCAATCACTGTGGCCTTGCTTTTATCCGGCAAGCGCAGCGCAATCACCCCTTGCACGCCCCGCCCTTTGGTGGCAAACTCTTCGGCACTGGTGCGCTTGCCGCGGCCATTGTCGGCCGCCACCAAAATCGCCAATTCTTTTGCTTCGTTTACCGACAAAGACAACATGGAAACCAACTGCTGGTCCTCTTTTAATTTCATGCCGCGGACGCCGCGCGCAGTGCGCCCCATAGCGCGCAAGTCAGCGGCGGCAAAACGCACCGCCTTGCCCACATTGGAAAACAAAAGCACCGTGCCCTCATCTTTGCGGTCTTCGACAAGCAAAGCATCATCGCCGCCGCCACCGCCCAAGGCAGCATTGATGAGTCGATCACCGTCATTCAAAGACAAGGCGATAATGCCGACTTTGCGCGGATGAGAAAAAGCCGACAACAGGGTTTTTTTGACCACCCCTTTGGCCGTGGCAAAAATAACATGCCGCCCGCCAGCAAAATTATTCACCGGCAGCACAGTTTGCACCGTTTCATCTTCGCCCAATTCCAAAAGCCCCACAATCGGACGCCCGCGGCTGGCGCGTGAGGCAAGCGGCAGTTCATAAACTTTTTTCCAATACACCCGCCCCAAGTTTGTAAAAATGAGCAAATAATCATGCGTGCTGGCCACAAACAAGCGGCTGATAAAATCATCTTCGCGCGTGCCTGCCGCCTGTTTGCCCCGCCCGCCACGGAGTTGTGCCGCATAATCCGACACCGCCTGCCGCTTGACATAGCCGCGGTGTGAGAAGGTGACGATCATCTCCTCTTCGGCAATAAGGCTTTCAATGTCAATATCTTCGGCATCGGCGATAATTTCACTGCGGCGCGGCGTCGCGAAGTTTTTTTGCGCCTCGCGCAATTCATCAGCAATGCGGCGATTAATTTTTTTAGGGCTGGCTAATAATTGCAGGTGTTTAACAATTTCATCGACCACGGCGGCATAATCCGCAGCAATTTTATCGCGCTCCATTGCCGTCAACCGCGCCAAGCGCATATCCAAAATGGCCTTTGCCTGGGTGGTGGAAAAAAGATAATCACCATCATTTTGCAAACCTCGGCGACGGTCAGATTCGGCGGGCATTGTGTCTTCCGGATTTTCCAGCCGCGCCAGCATATCGGCGACAATTTGTGCCGGCCAAGCCCGTGCCATAAGCGCTTTTTCGGCGGCAGCGGGAGAAGAAGCGGATTTAATGGTGTTGACAATTTCGTCAACATTAGCGACTGCGGCGGCATAGCCTTCCAAAAGATGCGCCCGCGCCCGCGCCTTGCCCAATTCAAAAACCGCGCGGCGCACAACCACTTCACGCCGATGACGCAAAAAGCATTCCAGCAATTCACGCAAGTTTAATTGTTGCGGCGCGCCATCCACCAGCGCCACCATATTGATGGAAAAATTATCCTGCAACTGGGTTTCTTTATACAGATGATTGAGAATCACCTCGGCGTTTTCGTTGCGCCGCAATTCCACCACCACGCGAATCCCTTTGCGGTCGGATTCATCGCGCAAGTCGGTGATGCCGCTAATTTTTTTATCCCGCGCCAATTCAGCAATGCGCGAAATCAAAACCGCTTTATTAACCTGATAGGGCAAATCATCAATAATAATCGCCTGACGGGCGCCGCTTTTATCCAAGTTTTCTGTGTGTGTGCGCCCCCGCATGGTGACGCGTCCGCGCCCGGTTTGATACGCCGCCATCACCCCCCCCATCCCAAACAGCAGCCCCCCGGTGGGAAAATCGGGCGCCGGCATATGCTTTTGCAATTCGGCAATCTCCACCTGCGGATTATCCAGCAAAGCAAGAGCGGCACTAATAACTTCATTCAGATTATGCGGCGGAATATTGGTCGCCATGCCGACGGCAATGCCGGAAGAACCATTCACCAGCAAATTTGGAATACGCGCCGGCAATACGGTCGGCTCTTTTTCGGAGCCGTCATAATTCGGGGCAAAATCAACCGTATCTTTATCAATATCTTCGAGCAAAGTGTGCGCGATTTTTGCCATGCGCACTTCGGTATAACGCATGGCGGCGGGATTATCGCCGTCCACCGAGCCAAAGTTTCCCTGTCCATCGACAAGCATATCGCGCATGGAAAAATTTTGCGCCATACGCACCAAGGCGTCATAAACTGCTTCGCCGCTGTGGGGATGATATTTACCGAGCACATCACCAACAATGCGGGCGGATTTTTTATACGGTTTATTCCAATCGTTGTTGGCTTCGTACATGGCATAAAGGGTGCGCCGATGGACGGGTTTAAGCCCGTCACGAGCATCCGGCAAAGCCCGCCCAACAATCACACTCATGGCATAGTCCAAATACGCGCTTTCCATGCGCGACTCTAAACTAACTGATGACAATTCCTTTGCAAAATCAACGCTTTCTTTTGACACAATAATCTTTCTGTGAGAGAGTAAAATAAACCTCTATTTTAACACAAAAAGCAAGCACATATGCGGCTTCCGGGGGGAATGTTTATTGGCCTTTTTTCGGATAATTTGCCCATTGAACAGAAATCAAAAATTCCCCCATCAAATGCTGCCAACAAGAATGTTTTTATCGCAAAAACACCAAAGGAAAAATATCTTTTATGGCATAAAATACTCATATGAGGATTGTTCCTAACCCTACTCGCAATAGTGCCTTTTTGGGATTATGGCAGAATGACTATGAGCATTATCAAATGCCGCAGCCGCAATATTTGGGCGCCAAATACCAACTGCTTAACTGGCTCACAAAACATATACCCATCAATGGCGGCGTTATGTTGGACGGCTTTGGCGGCTCCCAATCTGTTGCTTTTGCCATGAAAAAAATGGGGTTTGCCGTCCACACCAACGATTTTCTTAATTTTTGCCACCAAAGCGGCATCGCCTTGGTGGCAAACAAAAGCGCGATATTAAACAAAGATGATGTAGCGATGTTGTTTGCCGACAATCCCTGCCGCCGTAAAATAATGATTCGTTTCAAAAACATTTTTTTTGCCGAGTCAGAATGCGTATTGCTGGATAACTTTCGCACCAATGTTGATCAATTTTCCTGTCCACACAAACGCGCCTTAGCCTTGGCGATAATGTGCCGCAGTCTTACGCGTAAAACAATTATGGGGCATTTTGCACATTTGCGGGCGATGGAATACGCACGCAATCCGCTTCGCGTAAAGCGCAATCCCAGCATTGCCCGCAATATCCACGACTTATTTTTAGCCTTATTGCCCCAATACAATGCCGCTGTATTTGACAACGGCCAAGACAACAAAAGTTATCACGGCAATATTTTGGAGATGCTGCCGTCATTGGCGGATGCGGATTTAGACTTAGTTTACTACGACCCGCCGTATTGCCAGAGCCACGCAGATTATCAGGCTTTTTATCATCTTTTGGAAACTTTTGTGGAAGCGTGGGAAGACAAAACATTCATCAATGGCAATCAACGCTACCACCCTCCTCGTCCCAGCGGCTTTGACAAAGTCGGTAATGTGGAAAATTCTTTTCGCCGTTTATTCGCATTGTCAGATGACATTCCTTATTGGCTGATTAGTTATAATGACCGCTCGACGCCGACGGTGGAAACACTGGCGCAGATGGCACGGCGGCATAAAAAAGTGCGTATAGAGGAAAAAATTTATCACACTTCCAGAGGCGGTAAAGGCTCTGTGTCTGGCAGCCGAGAATTTTTACTTATCTGTCAATGACTGCTCTGTTCATCATCAGTCGCTGCTCGGAATTGCTTAAGATCCTCCATTGTTTTGATGTTAATTTTTCCTGCCACTTTTTCCAACTTCTGCCGTATCTTATCCAACCACGAGGGCAATCCACAAGTGATAAACAAAAACGCTTGAACTTCCTTTGACTGCTCCTTATCCGACAACACGGCACGAGCGAGTGCCTGATATTTAACGCATTGATATAACCCCTTTATGAGTTCGCCAGACATCACAGAAGTTTTGACTTCAACAATAACATATTCGTGTTCCGATTCAAAAACGACGTCAGCTTCGTCGTTGGTGGGAAAACCACTCTCTATTTTAGCTACTACACTATCGGACGTAAGTCCAAATAGTTTGGGGGTTTTTGATAGTTCCTTTTTTAGCACTTTGTGTTGATCGCCTTCGCCTCCTCCACCGCCGTTCTTGATGGACGTTCCGCCCGGCTGCCTATCGTCCGGTTCACCCCCCCCTGGCGGTGTGGGTGTTAGCGGCGGCTGGGGAGGCGGTGGCGGCGGGGGAGGTGGCGGCGGCGGGGGAGGCAGTGGCGGCGGAACGCCATTTCTTTTTTCTTGCTCAACCCTTATAACTAATAAAGATTCTTCAGTTTTCCCATAATCCTCCCGCAATCTACGTAAGCACCCATCATTATTTTCCTCGTTAAGAAAATTCTCAATGTGCGGTTTATTATAAACTGAAGATTTCGACAATGATGCAAGTGCTGCTGCCAACGCACGCACGGTGTTGTCTTTCATACTTACTTTAATAATTGAGGGCTCAGTTTCAATTTTATATTCAATTTTATAAGGGACATCAATATCAAAATCGGGTAACTTTTCAGATTTCAGGCATATTGATTCATATACACAAATTGTTATATCTTCAGAAAAATTACCATCATTAATAGCCTTCAAGTATAGTTTTCTATCATTATATCGTTTCTGCATCTCCTCTGTTTCACGCGACACCTCATCTTTGCACTCATACTTCGAATCCAAGTAATCGCTTAGTTCAGGCAAGTCGGATTTTTCACCTTCGGCAAGAGAACAAATAAAGATATTAATGTCTTCTTTCTCTAATAACTTGCTACGAACGACGGGAACAGCCAAATAAGATTTATCTAACCAATAATAATCGGAGTCCGCAAAATACATAAATTCACCTTTATCAGTTTTGCGGATACATGGGATTTTGAGCGAACCAGGGATAGCACCAAAATTTTCTATGTAATGCCGATAAACTTCCTTTGTGGCTCTGGCCACTGCTCCCCTTGTCCCATCCCATCTCATATCTGCCTCATCATTAGTTTCCCTATTCTCATATAATTTCTTTATCAAATCGATAACTTCGTCTTCTACATTAGGAAGTTCTTCTTTCATGCCAAGATCTTTCATAGCGTCCCAAAACTCATATCGTAGCCTCCCATCTTTAATTTCAATAACTTCTGGCAAAAGCCCGCCCAAACTTTTGTCCTGCGCATAAATCTCCCAAGGTTTTTTATACTCACCGCCCATTATTCTGGACTTGCAACGAATCCATTCCAGTTGCTTTAATTGGTAAAGGGCAAGGCTATGACTGAAAAATTCAAGACGAGAACCTCGATAACAATAAAAATCTCTATGCTCCTTAGCCATTCTATGTAATCTAACTAGTATCACTGCAAACTCTTCAGACCGAATGCTCCTTATTTTCATAATAGCACTTTCGTCAAAATAAAATTGTCGTATGTTATTTACAGAATTTAGACCCATCCTGTGCAAGTGTTGCCTGATGATGTCATTGTATTCAGGTGCCAAAGCACTAATAGATTCATTATAATATCCTTCCATAACATACAATTTTGGTATCCGAGAAACCCCTAACCACTGAAGCAGAGGAATATATTCTTCTTTTTTAGCATCTTCTATTTTCCATTTCTCAATAGGAAGAATAACTTTTTCCATACCATCAAATTGCTTATACCCGCCCCATTTTGATCCCGCATAGCATTCAATGGCGGGAATCCATCCTTTCTTTGTCGGCACACGAATAACCCTGCCGACTGTATTTCTCTCATCTTCTTCCCCAATTATCAAGTCATCGACCGAATTGTCCTCCAGCCACTCACTTGCCTGATGCAATATTTTTGCGCCATTATTACACCACCACTCCTGATCTTTACCCTCGCAGTGTGGCACTAAAACCTTTTCAATAAAATCTTTCTTTTCCAAAGGCACACAAGGCAATTTACTTCTATCTTTAATACCTTCAAATGCTTCCTTAAAACCGGTAGCCAAAACATCTACACGCAACCATTCTGGCCATGGCAATAGACATTCCATTAAAATTGGACACTCGCCGTTATAACTCCGAGCCCGATTGCCCAAAAACCAAAAAGGAATTTTGCGTAAATGCTCATTAATAACAACATCATCACTAAATTTATCAACCGCAAATTTAATGGCATTACAACAATCCCCAACACTTCCATTTTTGCAATACTTCAGTAGCCTAAAATAATCTTCCTTGTCTATCTCTATTGCCTTTAATCCCTTTAGAATAGGATACACTTTTTTATCCTCATCCTTTTGCAATGAGCCGCACAATAAACACTCATCCTTAACTTCTGGCATGTCCGATTTTAGCAAGTCGCCAAAATTATTTTCCCACAATTTAATTTCATTGGGTTTGCATTTACCACCCCCAAGAATCGGAACAAAATCCGTTTCCGCCACCACTTCGGCTATGGATTGGCGCATAGTCCCAATGACACCTTCATATTCATCTTCATGTGCCTTGCCAAATGCCAACAAGCCAGTTTTAGGAGGAACATGGCAAAGAATATCCTTTGTCATTTCTTTTATCCCCTCGCAAATATCGCCGGCATTCTCTTGCCCCTCGTCTGCCAAATGTTTCCTGTCTGCATTAATCTCAAATGAAGCATGAATAAGTGCGCCAATTTTGGGCAATTCCTCTTTCGATGGAAAGAAAACATGTAAAAGATTTTCGGTGTCGGTGTATGGTACTGCTTTGCCTTTATCCAACGGTAAGGCTATGGATGCGCTTATTCCTTTTCCTTCCCCAATCCACATCCATTGTTGCCAACTTTTAGATTCTTTCCGTCCGTTTTCTGTGGTAGTCAAGTCTACTTTTGATTTTTTTGCACCAAAAACACCGTCTCTTTCAAGCCGTATTTTACGCTCTATTTTTTGTGTGCCGTCTTGTATTTCAACTTTAATACAATTCAAATGAGGGCAAAACAATAAACACTCCGCCGATAATTCCTGCAGTTGTTTTATGGTTTGCTCCCGCGCCTCAGTATCTTTAAATGGCAACCGTATAACCGTTACATACTTCTGCCCTTTTAACTCAGCAATCTCATCATCTGGTTGGCATTTATGGGGGATGCGAAAAATAGGAACCTCTTCGCCATCGGCAATTTCCCCTATCCTTTCCCGCGTTTTGTCTTCCGAGAAACAAAAAGAAAAAGGGCCAGAGTATATTGACGGTTCTCTGGATATTTGCAATACTGACTTAAACCCAATACCCTTCACACCTATAAGTGTAGGGGCTTTTACCGCGTCATTAGCATTTTGGAGTAATTCCAATAATAGCCGACCGCTATAATCTTGGCAAATCCTTTTTTCATGCTCCACATCCTCAGCAAGCCTGTTTTTGCTCTGATAAACGCTGAGACATTCCTGCGCAATCTCTTCTATTAAATTTAAATCATCACCATACTCATCATTGGGAATTTCCCGCTTCCCGCTCAAATACATATAACACAAAGAAATAACACCATCACGAGTAAACGGCTCCCCCGTATTCGCAACAATAAGCGCGCTTTCCGTAACACGAAAAAGAATGGATTGCAATTTTTGCTTTTGCATTTATCCTCCCCCCAACTTTTGCTTAACCAACTTACTCACCTCCCCCATATCCACACCAACAAGGGCGGTTTTGAGTTTAGCGATAACTTTGCCCATATCGCGCATGGACTCGGCGCCGCAGTCGGCAATGGCAGTGTCTATCGCCGCATTTATCGCTGCCTCATCAACCGGCGGCGGCAAAAAAGGCGTCAATACCGTAATCTCTTCGCGCTCACGAGTGGCCAATTCATCACGCCCCGCCTGCTCATATTGTGCCGCCGATTCTTGCCGCTGTTTAATCAGTTTTTGCACCACCGCAACCAAGCCCGCTTCATCAGCCGGCGTGCCGCTGTCAATCTCACGCGACCTAACCGCCGCCAGCAACATGCGCAACACATCTACGCGCAACCGCTCGCCCGCTTTCATGGCGGACTGTATTTCTTTTTGCAGATATGGGACGGGGGCAGCCACGGCGATTAGTATTTACGGGTCGGCAAAGAACGCATCCGTAACTTGCGGTGGAGTCGCTTGATCGCGGCGATTTTGAGCCGCTTGCGACGAGTAGTCGGTTTTTCGTAGGCCATGCGCATCCGCATTTCAGTAAGCAAACCGGCACGCTCCACCTGCCGCTTAAAGCGGCGCATGCCGCCTTCAAAAGATTCATTTTCGTTCATTTGCACATATGGCATTTGTTCTCCTGTTTTTTGTTTTTAATAAAGCGCCAGTCGCAAAACAATCGGCTGGACAAAAGTTAAGATTTTCATTATACTACTAACCCCCCGTCACCGGTGGAAAAATCGCAATTTCTGCATCATCGGCAACTTCATCGTTCAACTGAGCAAACCGCTGATTAATGGCAAAACCCAGCGCCTTGTCTTCCGCCAGCTCTTCCGCCCACACTCCCCCGCGCGCTATCAACTTTTGGCGTATGCTGCACAATGAGGCAGTGGGCGCCGACCACTCCAAAATTTCCCCATCACTTTGCAGCCGCTCACGCAGGCGACCAAAAAAAAGTAAACGCAGTTTCATTCCGTCCGCACCTCCTTGGCCGCCCGCGCCGCAATAAAATCCGCCACCACACCGGTATCATTTAACGGCAATAATGGACACGGTAATGGCGGCGGCACATCGCTGTCTGTTGCCACTGCCACAATATGCGGATTGTCAAATGCCAAGGGTTTCGCCGCGGTTGTCTGCCGCCACACTTCCAGTTTTGGCAAGGGCGCATTTTTATACCCTTCCACCAGAATTAAATTGCAGCATGAATCAAACCGCCCACACAAGGCAAACACATCCGCCTCTTCTTCATCTGCGGCAATTTCATGCAGCAGCGCCCAACGGCGCGAAGAAGAAATCGCCATTTGACGGCAACCCGCTTGTCGCAAACGCCATGAATCTTTACCCTCTTGGTCTATCTCAAAAGAATGATGCGCATGTTTTAGCACGGCAACAATAAAACCACGCTTTGCCAATTCGGGCAATAACCGCTCAATAAGCGAAGTTTTGCCACTGCCTGACCAACCAGTGATGCCAAAAATCATTACCTGATACGCCGCAATAATACTCGCGATGCGCCGGGATTGAGCGGCATTTCAGCATATCCCAACACCGCCGACTCGTGCCTGAGCCACTCCCGCACAGAATCGCGCAATACTGGCCCATCACTGCTGTGTAAGCCACGCCCATGGACAACTTCCAAAAACTGCTCGCCTCTACTTTGCATCATCAATATTTTCTCGGACAATAATTCACACGCCTGCACCGCCGTATGGCCGTGCAAATCAATGGTGGCACAGCGGGTTTTTTCGCGGCACAACTGATCCAACCGCCGCCGATCAACGCCATCTGCAGTATATTTCCTGCCATCATCAAAAACCGCAGCCTTGCTCGGACTGGGCTCAGACCTCCCCTGCTTATTGCGCCCGATTCTGTTTTTAGACAAAAACTCAGCGACATTTTCTTTCGCTAACTCAGCGGTTTGCTTAGCCTGGACAATCTTGCCGTCATCATGATTCACCGCAGTGTTCGCGCCTTGTTTGGGCGGCAAGCCAAACCCTTCGGCACGGACAATATCGGCAAATGTTTCTTTTTTATCCGCCATAATTTTCGTCCAAAAATTTAATCGCATCCAAAGCCGCCATGCAGCCGGAGCCGGCACTGGTCACGGCCTGCCGATAGATGCTGTCTTGCACATCCCCGGCGGCAAAAACCCCAGCCGCACTGGTTGCCGTTGCCATGCCGCTACTGCCGCCGCGCGTTTGAATATAGCCGTTTTTCATGTCCACCGCCCCCGCAAACAAAGCGGTATTGGGCGTATGACCGATGGCAATAAAAACACCATCCATCGGCAGCCGATGCGTCTTATCATCGGTTGTCGACCGCAGTTCAACACCATTAACCCCGCGTTCATCACCCAACACTTTGGTCAGCGTGTGGTTATACAATATCTCCACTTTTCCCTCTTGCGCCCGTGCAAAAAGTTTGTCTTGCATAATTTTTTCGGCGCGCAACGAATCGCGGCGGTGAATAAGCGTAACCTTTGCGGCAATATTGGACAAATACAAAGCCTCTTCCACTGCGGTATTACCGCCGCCGACAACCAGCACATGCCTATCCTTAAAAAAGAAACCATCACAAGTGGCGCAAGCCGACACTCCCCGCCCCAAAAATTCCTGCTCCGATGCCAATCCCAGATATTTTGCCGAAGCGCCCGTGGCAATGATGAGCGCGGAACATTCATATGCGGTATTCGCACCGTGCAGCCGCATTGGGCGGGCGGATAAATCTATCGCATGAATATGGTCTTGCACCAGTTGCGCCCCAAACCGCAAGGCATGCTGCTGAAAACGCTCCATGAGTTCGGGACCTTGCACGCCATTGGTATCGGCCGGCCAATTATCCACATCAGTTGTTGTTGTCAGTTGCCCTCCGGGTTGCACCCCGGCAATAACCAGCGGACACACATTGGCGCGAGCCGCATACAAAGCGGCTGTCCAACCAGCGGGACCAGAGCCCAAAATCAACAATTTTGTGCGGCTAATATTCATTGTTTTACGGCATACCTATTTTATCGGTTTTACCGTTGTTTGAGCGGGATGGACACCGTCTCTGCAAAAAATTAACATGGCGGAGTGGACGGGATTCGAACCCGCGACCTCCGGCGTGACAGGCCGATATTCTAACCAGCTGAACTACCACTCCGCAAAAAACAAAAGCCCAGCCTATAACAGCACTGGGCTTTGAAAGAAATCAGCAATTATTTATTAACCGAGTCTTTCAGAGTTTTGCCTGGACGAAAACGCGGCGCAGTGGACGCCTTGATCTTGAGCGGCTCACCGGTTTGTGGATTGCGCCCGGTGCGTGCTTTACGCTTTTGTGTATCAAAAGTGCCGAAACCCACAATGGTAACTGCTTTTTTCTTTTTTAGCGCACCCGTAATAGTGGCGACAAAAGCATCCAAAGCACTACCAGCGTTAGCCTTGCTAAGACCAGCCGCATCGGCGATTTTTTCAATGAGTTCACTTTTATTCATAGTTAGCTCCCTTTAAGAATGGATTGAATGAAAAATAATCTGACATTTATCAGACCCAATAAAGATGGATTATATTATACCAATTAGTAAAAATTTGCGCCTTTAAGCATTTTTTTTATTATCGCGTGTCCACAGAGTATCATCACACCACATCCCCGCTACAACAAAAACAATGCTCCCAAGCCCAAAAAAACAAAAAAACCCAGCGTATCAACCACGCTTGTCAATACCACCGAAGCGCCCAAAGCGGGGTCTTTGCCCATCTTTTTCATCAGCAAAGGAAAGAAAAAGCCGGTGACCGCCGCCGCAAAAAAACAAAAAGCCATGGCCACCACCAGCACCACAGCTAAATCGAGACGACCATATAAAAGCCACGCAAAAACTCCCACCATGCCGCCCCAGACAATACCATTTACCACACTCAGCGCTATTTCACCACGAATCACCCGCTGCCAATTCATCTGATTAATTTGCTCCAAAGCCAAAGCCCGCACCGTCAAAGTCGCCGTCTGATTGCCGATGTTGCCGCTCATGCCGGCCACAATCGGCATCAAAGAAGCCAGCGCCACCACATTGGCGATAGTCGGCTCAAACAGCCCCACTACCCGCGAAATGACAAAAGCCGCCAGCATATTGATAAACAGCCACCGCCAGCGATTGATAAAACGGCGCGGTAAGGAAGCAAATAAATCTTCCTCTTCCGTCACCCCGGCGCTGCTGAGCAACTCCTGCCCGCGGCTTTCTTTCATATACTCCACAATGTCATCAATGGTTAACCGCCCGGCAATTTTGTGGGCATCATCCAGCACCGGCGCCGATATTAAATCGTAGCGTTCAAAAGCCCCCGCCGCTTTTTCGGCATCATCATCGGGGCGAAAAAAATGCAAATTTTCGCTTATCATAACCTCATGCGCAGACCTATGCGGCTCACCTAAAAGCAATTTTTTTAGCGGCAAAACGCCCGACAAACGGCCGCGAATATCGGCAACAAATAATTTATCGCAGTGGCTGGGCAATTCCCCCAAGGTTCGCAACCGCTTGAGGAGGTCGCCCAATAGTTCATTTTCTCGCACAATCACCGCATTAAAATCCATCAGCGCCCCTACCGTGCCATCGGCAAAAGTCAGACTCGCGCGCACTTGCGGGTTATCCGTTAGTTTCGCCAAGCGCATGAGGCGCGCACTAATGTCGGGCTTTAGTTCACGCAGTAAGCTCGCAATTTCATCCACCGGCAGCTGCTGCAATAAGGCGGCGGTGTCTTCTTCCGCTAATTGCGGCAGCAAGTCAGCCCACACTTGCTCCGATAGTTCCGTCAGCACTTCGCTTTGCTTTTGCGGTGGCAATTCCGCCCACACCAGTAGCCGCTCTTCGCGCGGAATGGTTTCCAACACATCGGCGATGTCAGCCTCGTGCATCACCGACACAATATCGCCGATGCGCCCATTTTTTAGTTCGCCGTCTGTCTCTGCGTTGCGCAGCGATTCCAGCAACATTAATAATCTCTGTTTGTGAGGAAGCAAAGTTTCCATAAAATGCACTGGTTAATAATTAAAAACGAGTCGAGTATAACAGAGGAAAGCATGACAAAGTGTATAAAATAACGTCCACTCCATCTCATTATACTTGCACTATGTGTGCCATAAAGTAATACTTTATGTTATAATGGTATTACTTAAATTAAATGCGAAAGGCAAACCATGAGCACATTAACCATCAAAGGACAAGTAACCATTCCCGTTCATCTGCGGCGTGAACTGGGGCTTACGTCGGGGAGTCGGTTAAAGTTTACCAGAATAAACAATGAAATTAAAATCACCCCGGCCGCGCCGGCGGATGACATTGCCGCCGTATTTGGTCTGCTCAAGTCCAAGCGCAGCGTATCTTTGCGCGACATGCGGCGGGCGCGGAGTGAACGCACCATCAGCCGCTTCCAAAAGAGCATCGGCTAAATGATCGGATTGGACACCAACTGTTTGGTGCGTCTATTATTGGACGACCCCAAAGCGCGGGCGCAATGCGAGCGTGTGCGCGCCACCGTACAAAAAGCGCAAAAAGTCTATATTTCCCCGCTGGTTCTGATGGAATCCGCTTGGGTGTTTGCCGCGTGCTATCAATTGAAGAAAGAAGAAATTGCCGCCACCATGAAAACATTGTTAGCATCACCAAACATTGTTTGGGACAACAAGCAGAGCATTCACCAAGCGGTGGAATTGTTCGCCGCAAGCAACATAGAATTTGCCGATGCCATGTCGCTTTGCCTGCACCGCGACAAAAAAATCACCCTGTTAACGTTTGACAAAAAACTGGCGCGCCACAAAGGAGCGCAAGCAGCATGATCAACCAAGGAGCAAAACCATGAATGACACAATATATGATGTATTGGTAATTGGCGGTGGTCCCGGCGGCTATGTCGCCGCCATTCGTGCCGCCCAGTTGGGGCTATCCGCCGCCTGCGTGGATAAATGGAAAAACGCCAAAGGCAAAACCGTCTACGGCGGCACTTGCCTCAATATCGGCTGCATCCCTTCCAAAGCGCTGTTGGAATCTTCCTACAACTACGAGCGTGCCGCCAAACATTTTGCCGCACACGGCGTCATGGTCGGCAAGCTCAGCCTGGATTTGGCGGCCATGCAAAAGCGCAAAGACAATGTCGTCACCGCCTTAGTCGGCGGCATCGACGGTTTGTTTAAGAAAAATAAGGTCGCCGCCCTCTCTGGCGCCGCTTCCATTGTTTCAATCGGCGAGGTGTGCGAGGTGGCCATTAGCGATAACGGCAAAACCCAAACAGTGCAAGCAAAAAATCTCATTATCGCCACCGGCTCCGTGCCGCGCGCCATTCCCCCCGCCCCAGTGGACAATCAGCGCATTGTCGATAATGAAGGCGCTCTGGCTTTTGATGAACCGCCCAAAAAATTGGGCGTCATTGGTGCCGGTGTGATTGGGCTGGAATTGGGCAGCGTTTGGAGTCGGCTGGGCAGCGAAGTGAAAATTTTGGAAGCATTGCCCGATTTTTTGGGCGCGGCAGATGCTGACATTGCCCAAGAAGCCGGCAAAATATTTAAAAAACAAGGGCTCAGCATTACCACCAACGCCAAAGTAACCGCCGCTAAAAACACCGGCAAAGCGGTAAACGTGGTGTGGGAAAAAGACGGCGACTCTACTCAGGAAAAATTTGACAAACTTATTGTCGCTGTTGGGCGCGCGCCTTTCACAGAAGGGCTGAATGCCGAAAATGTCGGGCTTTCTTTATCACACGGATTTATCGATGTAGACTCACATTGCCGCACCAAATTTTCCAATGTATACGCCGTTGGTGATGTAGTGCGCGGTCCCATGCTTGCACACAAGGCCGAAGATGAAGGCGCGATGGTCGCCGAACTTATCGCCGGACAAAAACCGGAGATTGAATACGACTGCATTCCATGGGTGATTTACACCCACCCCGAAATTGCTTGGGTAGGCAAAACAGAACAAGACTTAAAAACCGCCGGCGTGGAATATCGCAAAGGCGTTTTTCCATTTATGGCCAACGGTCGGGCGCGCGGGCTGGGCGAAACAGAAGGCATGGTGAAAATTCTCGCCGCCGCCGCTGATGACCGCATATTAGGTGCGCATATTTTAGGCCCGGGAGCTTCCGACCTCATTGCCGAAGGCGTGTTAGCAATGGAGATGGCTGCCGCCAGCGAAGATATTGCCCGCACCTGTCATGCCCATCCAACCCTCGCCGAAGTCTTTCGCGAAGCAGCGCTGGCCGTAGATGGGCGGGCAATTCACATTTAACCGCTTGCCCACCCCACAGTCAACACCGGCTGCCCACTGATAAGCGGCAATGTTTGCGGAAACCATCCTCACCGCCACTGCCGCTTTTTTTGCGACCATTGGTCCTTTTGATGTGGCTGCCGTTTATGCGGTTTTGACGACTCGCTCGAGGCAAGAGGAAAAGCGCGCCATGGCCATTCGCGGGGTATTGCTGGCGGGGGTGATTTTGCTTGTTTTTGCGCTGGTGGGCACCGCTTTATTGGAAAGGTTAGGCATTTCCATGCCGGCTTTTCGCGCTGCCGGCGGAGTGTTGCTGCTATTGGTGGGCATAGAGATGGTGTTTGCACGCGATTCGACAGCCACTTCCACCACGCCCGAAGAGCATCAGGAATCACAAACACGGCAAGATATATCGGTTTTTCCTTTGGCCATGCCGCTCATCGCCGGCCCTGGCAGCATGAGCGTCGCCATGTTATTTTTTGCCGATGCCGCAGGTCAAGTCGGTCAACAAGTGGCGGTGCTGCTGGGATTGTTTTTGGTGCTGGTGCTAACGCTGGTGGCCATGCTGCTGGCCAACAAACTGCATAAATTATTGGGCATTACCGGCATGCACGTTATTGCGCGTGTGTTTGGTGTGGTGCTTTCGGCATTAGCCGTGCAATTTATTTTTGACGGCATAAAACAAAGCGGGATTTTTGCCTAACCACACAAGCCATCAATGGCCCGCCCAATTTTAACGTCTCTCCAAAAACAAACGATAGGCCGGGTTATCAGATTCTGATTCAAATGGATAATTCAAATCTCGCAAGAATTGTCGAAACTGGGCGCGCTCCGCCGGCGGCACTTGAATGCCAATCAAAACCCGCCCGGTATCAGCGCCATTATTGCGGTAATGAAACAAACTGACATTCCACCCCAAACGCCGATCGGCAAGCATAATTAAAAATTTCATCAACGCCCCCGGCCGCTCAGGAAACTCAAAACGATATAACATTTCATTCTCCGCCGCCGCACGCCCGCCCACCATATGGCGGATGTGTAATTTTGCCATCTCATTATCCGTCAGGTCCACAATGGGCAAATGATTCTCACGCATTTTCTTGCTCAGCGCTCGGCGGTCACCGCTGGATTGAATTTCCACACCAACAAAAATATGCGCCTTATCGGGGTCATCCATGCGATAGTTAAATTCAGTGACGGCATGTTGCCCCAACAAAGCGCAAAAACGGCGAAAGCTCCCCGGCCGCTCAGGAATAGTTACCGCAAACAAAGCCTCGCGCTGCTCACCGATTTCGGCACGCTCGGCAATAAAGCGCAAGCGGTCAAAATTCATATTCGCGCCACAAGCCACGGCAACAAGATTCTGTCGGCGCCATTTTCGCCGCGCCGCATATTCTTTCAGTCCCGCCACGGCCAAGGCGCCACTGGGCTCAAAAATCACGCGCGTATCATCATATAAATCTTTTACCGCAGCACACAAGGCATCATTATTAACCACAATAACATCATCCACCAGTTGGCGAACGAACTCAAAAGTCAGCCGCCCCGGTTTTTTTACTGCCACCGCATCGGCAAAAGTCCCCACCTGCGGCAGCTGCACGCGCCGCCCGGCTTTCAGCGAAGCGGTCATCGAGGCGGATTCTTCAGCCTCCACCCCGATAATGCGCACATCGGGGCGCAACGCCTTAACATATCCAGCCACGCCAGCCACCAAACCGCCGCCACCGATAGCGCAAAAAATCGCCCGTAATGGCGCCGGATGCTGGCGCAAAATTTCCGCCGCCGCGGTGCCATTGCCGGCGATAACATCGGCATCATCAAAGGGCGGGATAAAAAGCGACTTTTCTTCTTTGGCCATTTGTTGGGCTGCCGCATTGCTGTCATCAAAAGATTCACCGACAAGGACCACTCTGGCGCCGCGCGCACGGGCGGCGGCAACTTTGATATGTTGGGCATGGCGCGGCATGACAATAGTGGCGCGGCAGCCCAATTTCTTAGCCGCCAACGCCACCCCTTGGGCATGATTACCGGCGGAAGCGGCAACAACTCCATGGCGCAAACGCGCCGCCGGCAAGCGCGTCATTTTATGGTATGCGCCGCGAATTTTGAAAGAAAAAACTGGCTGCATATCCTCGCGCTTGATCAGAATGCGATTATGCGTGGTCGCCGACAGTAATGGCATCGCAGTAAGGGGCGTCTCACGCACCAAATCATAAATACGGGTATTAATCACACTCCGCAACAATGCTTCCTGCCGCTTTTTGAACGCTACTTTCATATTTGGGATTCTAACATTTAGCCACCGATTTTATGCCGCCGCTATTCTTTTTATGTTAAGATTGTATTTGCATAGTAATTAAACGCACTCTGTCGGGTGTCTCGCCTCATGTAAAACCGTGGGGGTATTTTCTCGTGCGGGAAAGGGCGAGGAGTCAACTGTTTAGTTACTATGCAAACGCCCGGCACTTCGCCGGGAATTGTGGAGCAACTATGGGGGAGCAAACATGACACGACTTCTGGCACTAACATTATTGATTGGCTTTTTTGCATTTTTGCCGAGCGCATCTGCGGACGGCGAAAACGGCTTGTTTATTATCCCCGCCGATGTACATCAATCCGCAAGTAGCGGCACGGCAATGCTAACCCTCAATGCCACCAATATTCAAGTGCGGGCAAAATGGCGGTTGGACGGCGACTCGCCTTTTGCCATCACCGATAATGGTGAACTGCGATTGACGGCGGAACTGAGCAACCCTGCCACCATAGTGGCTACGGTTATTGTCGAAGATATGTTTAGCGAATTGAACAGCGGCTATCAAAATTTGGCGGCAACGGCATTAATCACCGTGGAATTTATGTTTGGCACCTTGCGGATTATCAATCCGCCGGCGAGATTGCTGGCGGCTTCTGGCATGGGCGGGACCATGGCATTCCACACAAGCGGTGGTATGGGTGAGCGTATTTTTGGTATAGATTCAGCAAGCGATTATTTTACTTTGGGCGAAACAAGCGGCATATTATCAGTGGCGGCGAGTGTGGTGGTTGGGGAATACGCAATGACCATTTGGGTGCAGGATGAGACGGCGACATTATCCATCACGGTTGTGGCGGAAGTGGGAGTACCGGAAAATTTGATTGTGGTGGGCATACCGCCATTGACCATAACGGTGGGCGATGTTTTGGCTTTGCACACACTGCAAGCAAGCGGCGGTTTGGGGACCATAACATATAAGATGCTGGGCAGTGCGGGACACTTTTTTATTGGCAAAAAAAGCGGTGTTTTGCGAGTCAATGGCGGTGCCTCAGAAGGAGTTTATATGCTGTCGGTGGAAGCGGCGGATGGAGCAATCATTCCGCAAAAGGCAACGGCAGTGGCGACGGTGGCGGTGGAAAAGAAAAAAGTAAACCCATTGATATTGAGAACGGAAGTGACCGACATATCGATAATTTTGCATGTTTTCACTTTGCAATATGCGAATACATATGCTATTGCGGCGGGGAATGATGGTGGCCATTTTGCGATTAGCGAGATTGGCGGAACATTATGGGCTTTGGAAAATGTGCCTGAGGGGGCGTACACTCTCAGCGTAGAAATAACTTACCAATATTCTTCGGGCATTCCCCCGACTAAATTAATATCGGTGGTGGTGGTGGAAATGTCGCTTATTCCTCCGCCAATCAAAAGTGAAATTTTTGTATTTGATTACGGGGACGGGGGACTTGATTACGGGGGAGATGTGTGGTCATCGGTGGATGGTAAGTTATGGACCCTGAAAACAGCAAACGCGTCATGGTGGTTGTATCAGGGTTATCCAGTGGAATATAATGGGCGGCTGTATTTTATAAGTGGTGATGATATAGCGTCATCTGAAAATGGCGTAAACGCAACACCGGAAACGGGAGATGCGCCCTGGCAACAGGAGCGTTATGGTTATCAGGTTGTATCGCATAATGGGCGGTTGTATATGTTGGGTGGGGATGATAGTGACGGCATTTATTACAATGATGTATGGTCATCGGTGAATGGCAGGGAGTGGACGCAGGAAACGGCAAATGCGGATTGGGCGGGGCGTGAGGATCACCAAGTCGTATCGCATAATGGGCGGTTGTATGTATTGGGCGGGCGTGGTGATTATGATGGTGATATTGCTGATCGTGATTATACTTATTACGGTGATGTGTGGTCATCAGTGGACGGCAAGTCATGGGTGCGGGTAACGTTGAGTGGGAGTTGGGCGGGGCGTTCTGGTCATCAAGCCGTGTCACACAATGGTCGGCTATATGTGTTGGGTGGTTGGTCCTGCTCGCGGCCGTCATTCTTATCAATCTCATGCGAAGATTGGGGTGAAACTTATTACAATGATGTGTGGTCATCGGTAGACGGCAAGTCATGGACACAGGAAACATGGGGCGCGGGTTGGTCGGAGCGTTATGACCATAGAGCAGTATCGCACAATGGTCGATTGTATGTATTGGGTGGGAATGATGAAGATTTCTTTCCTTTTTTAAATGATGTCTGGTCATCGGCAGATGGTAAAAGTTGGCGGCAAGAGACTGAGGCAGCGGGTTGGGAGGGATTTTGGGGGGGGCCTAATGTAGTGGTATTCCCGCCCAATCTGGTTTTGCACAGTGCCGACATTGAATTTAAGATTCCGAATGGGCACATAGGGATAATCGAAACTTTTGAAGCACAGTACGGCGACGGCAATTATATCTATAGTTTACTGTCAGACATAAGCGGTTTGTCACTAAGTATCAATGGCGAATTATCAACAGACGGCACCACAGCAACAGGTGAACACACAATCACCGTGCAAGTGGAGGACGGCGTTGGTCAAACAGCAACCTGGACCGGCAAAGTCATCATCATTTGCGCGCATTGCAAAAAGCAATAATGCCGCTACTCCAAAAGCACTGCTTATTAGCAGTGCTTTTTTATTAACTCTTGCGCAGTGGCAATAATGTAGTGTCCGTCCTCACCCAAACTGATATGATCTGAACGAGAAACATTCTTTAACGCGGGACACTCCAACCCCTCATTAAAAATTCGTCGAGCACAACTCAGCCGAGTCTTTGCCGAACTTTCTTTGTCACCGTTCTCTTTCACCAAGACTTTCTCAGCGTCATCCTTTGTTATTTTGCCTTCTACATAGGATTGAAAAAGAGCAAAATTTTTAACAAACGCCCCCTTTCCTATGCTCTGCAACAGTCGCTCCAAATCTGCCATACAACCTCCTTTGATAAACAAATTTACCATAGCACATCTTTTATTGATGAACTAAATCGGCGATTATTGTATCACAAATTCCAAAATAACACCGCTACCCACTTTACCACCACTTTGGCATAAAATAAGCCAATGAGAAAAAATTCCCCGCCAAGCGAACGGTAGATATGGCGGCGCTATATTCACCCCGCCCAATGATGGGCAGCCCTTAGCCATGCAGGTTTTATGGATT
>JBPCWX010000122.1:0-4681 GCA_051009095.1 Gammaproteobacteria bacterium
ACCGAGCATTTGGCGGAGATGGTGGAGATGATTCATCGGCTGCTTGCTGCTGGTTATGCCTATGAAGCGGCAGGGCACGTGCTGTTTCATGTGCCGTCTTTTGTCGGCTATGGCGCGCTGTCCAATCGCCGCCGCGATGAGATGCTGGCGGGGGCGCGGGTTGAAGTTGCGCCTTATAAAAAAGATGCGGCGGATTTTGTCTTATGGAAGCCGGCGGCGGCTGAGGAGCCGGGGTGGGATAGTCCATGGGGACGGGGGCGGCCGGGCTGGCACTTGGAATGTTCGGCGATGGCCGGCAAACATTTGGGGGAATGTTTGGATATTCACGGCGGCGGGCAGGATTTAATATTTCCGCATCATGAAAATGAAATTGCCCAAAGCTGCTGCGCCAGCGGTGGCGGCACATTTGCCCGCTATTGGCTGCATAATGGGCATTTGACGATGGCGGGCGAAAAAATGTCCAAGTCTGTCGGCAATGTGCGTTTATTGGGAGATGTGGTGCGGCAATTTCCCGGCGAAGCGGTGCGCTATGCTTTGCTGTCAACACATTATCGCAAGCCGCTAACCTGGACCGAGCGATTGCTCGGCGATTCCCGCAGCGCTTTGGATAGATTGTATCGCGCTTTGGGTGATGAGGCGGACGGCAAAATAATGGAGGATGAAGAGATTGACGAATTTTTTGCGGGCGCTTTGGCGGATGATATAAACACGCCTTTGGCGCTGTCGCGTTTGCATGATATGGCGGGGGATATTCAGCGTTTGGGGAATGCGGACACAAAAATTTTGCGGCGGCGGCTAAAATACGCCGGCGGATTATTGGGATTTTTTAATCAAAGTGCGGAGGCATGGTTTCACACCGCTGCGGCGGCACAAATTGCGGCGGATGAAAATTCCGCTCCATTATCGCAGCAGGAGATTGAGGCGAAAATTGCGGAGCGGCAAAAGGCTCGCGCGCAGCGGGATTTTAATCTTGCTGACCAAGTTCGCGATGAATTATTTGCGGCTGGCGTGGTTTTGGAAGACTCACCGTCGGGGACTGGGTGGCGGCGAAAATAATCATTTGGGGTGATCGTTTATTGCGCCGTGCGATGTTGCTGCTGGTTGATGGCTATCGTTTATTGCTGGCGCCGTGGTTGGGCGGCGGCTGCCGTTTTACGCCGACCTGTTCCGCATATGCGCGGCTGGTGTTGGCGAATTATTCCGCCCCGCGTGCGTTGTGGCTGATTGTGGGGCGGTTATTGCGCTGTCATCCTTTTGCCCGTGGGGGAGAAGATTGGCCGCCTAATAATTAAAACGGGGGTTTTAATATATCGCTTAAGCAATATAGGTCTGCGATGAGATAATTGTTTTTTTTTTGGATAATTCAATGATAAAATAAAAGCAATGAGGAATTTATACTAATGGACAAAAACAATTTTAAAGCCCTTTTGCGCCATCTTGGTTATGCAGAGGTGGGCAACGTCTTCAAAAAAACTTTTGATGGTAATAGCGTACCGCTAATCGTTGATTTTGACAATGGGATACAATACCCCGAAACGGCAGGGCTACAAGTTAACGAGCGGCAAACTTGTAATTTTTCGCAAGCAGAAAATGTGGTGGTTTTCGAATGCGTCCATAAATTGCTCGAAAAAGGCTATAAGCCTGAACATATCGAACTTGAGCCAAAATGGAAAGTGGGCCATGGGGCCAGTGGTGGGCGTGCTGATATTTTGGTGCACAATCAACAAGGTAAGCCGCTTTTGATCATTGAATGCAAAACATATGGAAAAGAATTTGTGAAAGCATGGAAGGAAACGGAAGATGACGGCGGGCAGCTTTTTAGTTATGCCCAGCAAATATCCGAAGCAGAATTTTTATGTCTTTATGCCAGCCAATTCGACCATAAAAATAATACGCTTAATGTGGCACAGCGCATTATTTCGCATAAAGACAATGAAGCCATACTCAAAAAAGATGGGAAACTTAAAAGCTTTAAGAATGCCTCCAATGTAAAACAGCGGTATGAAGTTTGGAAGCATACTTATCAGCAAGAATCCACCGAAACGGGAATATTTGAAAGCAACATGCAGGCTTATCAAATTGGCAAGAGTAAGTACACTCTTGACGATGACACCAGCCCGGCAACAAGTGAAGACAAAAAAAACCAATATCACCGCTTTCGCACTATCTTGCGGCGGCATAATATCGCCCGCAAAGAGACCGCTTTTGAGATTTTGGTTAATCTTTTCTTGTGCAAAATTGTGGACGAGGAAGAAAACAAAAACGACCTGAAGTTTTGCTGGAAAGGCATTGCCTACGACAATTATTATGATTTTGTCGATCGCTTGCAAAGCCTGTATCGGATTGGTATGCGTAAATTTTTAAATGATGAAATTATGTATATCAGCAATGAGCAGATAGACCAAGCCTTTTGGACCGTTAAAGGCAAAGAGGGGGCCACGAAAAAACAAATTCAACAGTATTTTACGGAGCTGAAATATTTCTCCAACAACGCCTTTTCGCTTATCAATGTCCATAATGAAAGGCTGTTTAACAAAAACTCGAAAGTGCTGGTTGAGCTGGTGCAAATGTGGCAAAACTTGCGCCTGAAGACCGAGGAGCAAAATCAATTTTTGGGTGATATGTTTGAGAATTTTTTGGACAACAGCATCAAACAATCCGAAGGGCAATTTTTTACTCCAATGCCCATTACCAAATTTATCGCCATGTCTTTGCCGCTGGAAAGCAAGATTCGACATGCCGCTGAGCCGTTGCGCGTCATTGATTATGCCTGTGGTGCCGGGCATTTTCTAACAGAATATGCCCATCAAATCAAGCCGCTTGTTAAGAAATACAAGCAAATGGACATTGCCAAATATTACGAAAATATTGTGGGCATTGAAAAAGAAGACCGTTTGGCCAAAGTGGCCAAGGTGGCGGCTTATATGTACGGGCAGGAGCAAATCAAAATCCACGAAGAAGATGGGTTGAGTAAAATCGAGTCAATTCGGCCCGGCAATTTTGATGTGCTAATTGCTAATCCGCCTTTTGCGGTTGAAGGTTTTTTGCTCAATCTTGATGACAAACAAAGAGAGCAATACGAACTTATCAACACTGTCGAAAAGAACAGCAACACCAACAATATTCAATGTTTCTTTATTGAACGGGCAAAGCAGTTGATGGCTCCCGACGGGGTGGTGGGGGTTATTGTCCCCGCGTCGATTCTTTCCAATTCTGATGCCACCCATGTTGGCGCCCGCGAAATTATCCTAAAATATTTTGATTTGGTTTCACTGGTGGAATTGGGTAGCGGCACTTTTGGCAAAACCGGCACCAACACCGTTGTGTTATTCCTCAGGCGTAGGAAACAAAAGCCCGAACCCGCCGAGCATTACCATAATCGGGTGGAGGATTATTTTGGCGGTGTGGGGGAGGAAGAGCAATCGGAATATCAAGATAAGGGGCTAATAGCAAGGTATTGTGAACATACCAAATTGCCGGTGGATGAATACGAGAAACTGTTTAAGGTTACTCCCAGCACATTCCACACCCTGCACGAACTTTTTGAGACCGATATTTTCCGGGACTATAAAATCGATTTTAATAAAAGTGCGGAGATTAAAAATCTGAAAGAGAAAAGGGGGTATAAACAAAAAACCCTCAAAGAGCGAAAAGATGAAATCCATAAGCGGCTCATTGAGCGCGTTGTTAAAATAGAAAAGGACAAACTTTTTTATTTTATGCTGGCATCTCACAACCCGCATAAAGCGCTCATCATCAAAAGCCCCGATGACAACAAAGCCCAAAAGGCATTTTTAGGGTATGAATGGAGCGGTGCCAAGGGCAGTGAGGGCATAAAATATTTGAGCGGTGGCAGCACCGTCAGTGATATTGTCACGCCGCTCTTTAACCCGAAGGAACCCGACGATCCTGAAAAAATAAACTATCTTATTCGCCAGAGTTTTCTGAAGGCTGAGTATTCTGCACGCTTGCCCAAAAATGCGACATATGCCAACGTCGCCGATTTGTTAGACTTTTCCCGCAAAGACTTTGATAAGGCCCTTTCGCTTATGCCTGAGAAAAGCATTGCCTTTGATAGTGAGTGGGATATGGTGAAATTGGGAAATATTTTAACCACCTTGGAAAGCGGAAGCAGACCAAGGGGAGGGGTCGGGAATATTACAGAAGGAGTTTTAAGTTTGGGGGGGGAGCATATACACGCAACAAATGGGTTAATTGATTTATTAACGCCTAAATATGTTTCTGCTGACTTTTTCGAACAAAGTACAAGGGGGATTTTACAAGAGAATGATGTTTTACTTTGTAAAGATGGGGCATTGACTGGTAAGGTCGCTTTGCTTAGAGATGAGTTGAAAAATAAAAAAGCGATGATAAATGAACATGTTTTTTTGATGAGGTGTGGCAATTTAACAATCCAAAAATATCTGTTTTATTTCTTGATTACAGCAACAGGTCAAATGCTATTAAAAGCAAGCATAACAGGTGCTGCACAAGGCGGGTTAAACTCTGGAAATTTAAAAGAAATAAAAATTCCTCTTCCAGACAAAGCAATCCAAGCGAAAATTGTGGGCGAATGTGCGGCTGTTGACCAAAAAGTTGAACAAGCCAGCCAAGTTATTGCACGGCTAAAGCAAGATATTAATAATAAGATTACTAAAATATTTAATAGTGGCTATAAATT
>JBPCWX010000123.1:0-10541 GCA_051009095.1 Gammaproteobacteria bacterium
CCCTCTACGCCGATGCGTAAGTCTGCGGCAGCGAGGGCCGGAGCAAACATAAGCGATAAAGTGGTAAGTGTGGTAATAAGGATGTTTTTCATGAGGTTCTCCTGCTCAGTGGCAATGGTCCAAAAAAGCGATTTTATAACAAAATCTTTTAGTTTGTTTCTTATCGCGCAAATTCTTGCTTATTACATATGACTTCTGTATTGGTATGCCAGTATTCAGAATCATAACGTAGTAGCAAGGTTATGCTAATTATGCCATGGCATAAAAATTTTTAAAAACAGTGGCTAAATTGAAAAAAGTAGTTTTGCCAGCACCGTTGGGACCAACAATAGCCATCATTTCTCCAGATGACAAATGCAATGACACATTATCCAGCGCTTGACGGTCGCCATATGAATGGCTGACAGTGCGCATCTCCAACGCTAGCGGCAGGTCGGAACCGTCTGCGCTAAGTGGCGAGGTCGGCGAAAAATTAATGTTCATGGTGTGGATATTGTAGCACTGAGATGTTTTTTACTCTGTATATGCTCTTAGCGGCAGCGAAAAACCGCGTAAAAAATCGGCTGCGGTCATGATCTTTTTGCCCTCCCGCCCAATTTCCGTCAATGCTAAGGCACCGTGACGGCAAGCAATAACTATGCCATTTTGATCCGCCAACAAAATTTCTCCGGCGGTGCCATGAGTATTCTGACATTTGGCGGCACACACCTTAATGCGCTCCCCTGCCAATATAGTATAGGCGCCTGGATGCGGGGCAAAAGCGCGCACGCGCCGCGCTTCTTCTGCGGCGCTGTTGGTAAAATTGAGCCGTCGCTCCGCCGCGTGGATTTTGCGCGCATATGTCGCTTGTGATGAATCTTGCGGTGTTGGCGGCGGTTTCTCACGCAATGCGCGCAAGAGCAAACGGGCACTCATGGCCGATAAAATATCCGACAATTCGCCGGCGTTAATGTTGGGGGTTAGAAGTATTTTTTCTTGCAATAAAATATCACCACAATCAAGCCCAGCGGCCATTTGCATGATGGTGACACCGGTTTCTTGGTCGCCCGCTAAAATCGCCCGTTCAATCGGAGCCGCACCGCGCCAACGCGGGAGCAGAGAAGGATGGACATTCAGCCCGCCGCGTGGTGGCAGAGACAATACCGCCGCCGGCAATAAGCCGCCATAATCACAAACAATCAGTGCCTCCGGTGCCATAGCGTGAATTTTTTGAGTCAGGTCCTCACCCGCTAATCCTTCGGCAAGTGGCAATGACCACTGTTGTGCCGTCAATGCCAGCGGGCTGGAAGTCAGACACATTTTTCGTCCCGCCGGACGCGCGGGAGGACAGATTGTCAAACAGACCTCATGCTCGCCGGTCAAGGCACGCAAAACGGGGACAGCAAAAGCGCCGCTGCCAAAAAAAATTACGCGCATGATGAAGTGCCGGTGTTTTCCTGTGCGCGCAGTTTGCGGTATTTGGCCAGCAAACGTTCGCGTTTTAATTTGCTCAAATGGTCGATAAAAAGGACGCCGTTCAAATGATCAATTTCATGCTGCAAACATATGGCAAGCAGACCATCAGCATCAATGCGGCATGTTTTGCCGTGCACGTCGATGGCTTCCACTATTACCCGGCCGGCCCGTTCGACTTCAGCGACAAAACCGGGGATGGACAAGCAGCCTTCTTCACGCCGCGCTGTTCCTTCGCTGGCGATAATGCGCGGGTTGACCAAAGCCAAGGGTTCGCCGACCTCAGTGATAATGAGCCGCATGCTGACGCCCACCTGTGGTGCCGCAAGCCCTAAGCCGCTTGCCGCCAGCATGGTATCGCGCATATTGGCCGCCAGTGTGCGGACGGCATCATCGACAACGGCGATGGTGGAGGCGCGGCGTCGCAAAACAGGGTGCGGATATTTGATAATGGGCAAAATAGGCATGGCTGATAAATAGTACAATAGCAATTTTAATCCCATGACAGATGATTTTGCACTAAAAGAATGGCTTATGCTGTCTTTAACCGACGGTGTGGGGCCAGCGGCAATGCGCAATTTATTGCGTGCCTTTGGTAGCCCCGGTGCGGCGCGGCGGGCAGCGGCGGATGAATTGCGCACCTGTGTGCCAGCTGCAGTGGCCACTAATATTAAACGCGGCGAACACGAAAAAACTGCCGAGCATTCTTGTGCTTGGGCCGCGCGAGATGGCTGCCGCATTATGACTTTGGCGGACACAGATTATCCGCCGCTGCTGCTGGATATGGTCGATGCGCCGCCGCTTTTGTATGTATTTGGCAATAGCCGTGTGTTGACCAACCGTCCCTTAGTGGCCATTGTGGGTAGTCGCAATGCGTCGCCGGCGGGAGTGAATAACACCGAGATTTTTGCCACCGCACTATCAAAGGCGGGAGTGGGCGTGGTTAGCGGCATGGCGCAAGGAGTGGATTGTGCCGCTCACCGTGGCGCTATGCAAGGTGATGCCGGCACCGTGGCGGTTATGGGCACCGGCGTTGACATTATTTATCCTAAGCAAAACCGCACCCTGGCGCGTGCCATTGCCGAACATGGCGGAGCATTGGTGAGCGATTTTCCCTTGGGGACGCCGCCCTTAGCGGGCAATTTCCCTCGCCGTAACCGTATTATCAGTGGTTTGGCACGGGCTTGTTTGGTGGTTGAGGCGGCACTCAAAAGTGGCTCTTTAATTACCGCCGAATATGCGGTGGAACAGGGGCGGGAAGTGTTTGCGGTGCCCGGCTCGATCAATTCGCCGATGCACCGTGGCTGTCATAAATTAATTAAACAAGGGGCAAAACTGGCCGAGAATGTGGGAGATGTTTTAGAAGAATTAAATTTGCGCCGTCCGCCATCGCCTCTACCGCCACCGCCGGAAGAAGGCGATTTACTCAATTTTATTGATTTTGAGCCAACCACAGTGGATGATATTGCGGAACGGAGCGGCATGAGCGCTGAATCCTTAATGTCCGAATTATTAATATTGGAAATGGACGGCAAAATTGTCTCTGCTGTGGGCGGCTCTTATCAGCGCGTTTAGTCGCCGCTACCGTGCGATTAATTATCTATCCGCCCAAAAAACTTACCGTACTAATTTACCCCAAAGTTTTACGGTAAATTATCATCATAAACAAAGCATACAGATTTTATCGTGCCCTGCGGCCTGTTTAATTGCTCGGCTGTTTTTTATAATCCGCTGGCGGTGACGCGCCAAATCGCAGCTCAGCACATGCGCCACCTTTGATATTTTTCAATGATGCACTGCCGCCCAACTCTTCCATAACTTTGCGCACCACGGCTAAGCCCAGGCCGGTACCGCTTTTTTTGCTTGTCACATATGGCTCAAAAGCTTGCTCCAACATTTCGGGTTGTACGCCGCCGCCGTTGTCTGCAATTTTCACTATCGCCCGCCCGTTGTCAACCACAGTTTCCACGCTGAGCCACGGTAAGGGCGATTGCGCCACTGCTTCTGCGGCGTTACCCAACAAATTATGCAACACTTGTCGCAACAACACAGTATCCCCCGCCACCGGCGGCAAGTCCGCTGCCAGACGCATGTCCAAGCGTAAATTGGGCCGCTCATACAGTTGCGTCACATCTTCCAGCAAAGCATTTAAATTTACCGTTTCCGCGCGCCGCCTTTTGTCATCGGCATACAGGCGAAATTCATCCACCATCTCGCGCATGGCAGATACTTGATTAATAATCGTCGTCGACAATCGCGCTAACAGTTGTTCGTCGGTTGCCGTCAATTTGCCGCCCAATTTGCGTTGCAGCCGCTCTGCCGCCAATTGGATGGGGGTGAGCGGGTTTTTGATTTCATGCGCGAATCGCTGCGACGCTTCTTCCCAGGTAGCATCCCGTTCCGCCTGCAGCTGGCGGCTAATGTCATCAACGACCACCAAGACCCCGCCTCCGGCGTTGGCCGGCAAAAGTCGTGCCCGCGCCAACAACATGCGCCCGTCTTTTTGCGGTAGACGCCGCTCAATATCGCCCTTTTCGCCCTCGCTGGCTTCCTTGAACATGGCTGCAATGTCGGGGATTATCTCCCAGTGATGATATGTTTGCCCCATCCAAGATTCCATCGGTGCGTTTAAGATCTGCTTAGCGCTTTGGTTGATGTGCGTTAGCCGTCCCTGTGAATCCGTTGCCAATACTCCGGCACTCAGCGATGATAATAAATTTTCCAAATAAGTGTTGGCTTCGGCCAGTGCGACTTGCCGCTCGCTCACTTGCTGTCGTGATTGGTCCAAGTCATCCACCATGGCATTAAACGCGCGGCTCAACTGAGTCATTTCATTGTCTGGCCCCGTTGCGATGGGGAGTCGCTGCTTAAAATTACCGCGGCCCACGGCTAAGGCCGCTTCGGCCATTTCCACTAGCGGCCGCACTAACCGGGTGCCCAAACGCAAAGACGCCCACAAAGCCACCGCTAACACGGTCATAAAAGACAAGGTTAACGTCGCCATAAAAGAAAATAATAAACCGCGCCGCAAGAGCAGCAGTTTCTCGTACTCCTGCCGCCCGCTTTCTATGTCATGCAAACCTTCGGATATGCCTTCCGGTAAGGCCCGCGATACCCGCAGGGCATAACCGGCGCGCTGATAAGGCATCAGTACTGACACTTCAATGTTGCGTTGCGTGCCAAAGCCCGATAAGGTATGGTGTGTTCCCCTTTCGCGCAATGCCGTTATCGCCGCTGCACTAAGGCCGCTACCACCGCCGGCTAACTCCCCCGATAAAGGCCGCCCCGTGGCGTCGGTCACAATGACATCGTCCAACTGATAAAGTAGGCGCAAATCATCCAACCAAAAAGGTAAGGGACGCCGTCCGCTGTCAATGTCGCTGGCAATGCCTCGCGCCACTTCTTCCAAGCGCGCAAATTCTTGCCGCAAAACATGCCGCCCAAAATCCGCACCTTTTTCAAACGCCCGATCCAGCGGTGTGTCAAACCATGATTCAATACCGCGAAAAACGCCGCCTGCCGACACCAAATACAGTGCGCTCGCCGGCACCAAGGCCACTAGCAAAAACAAGCCGGCTAAGCGCGCCGATAATTTTGCTCCCGCCGTGTCGCGCCGCCAGGCGCGCCACAGTCGCCAGCCGGCTGCGGTCACTAAGATCAGCATCACCACAATGAGTATGATATTGATGAGCAGCAATGTTTGCAGCCATCCGCCTACCAGTGTCACCGCTTGAAAAGTGGCAATATGGGTGAGTGCCAGGGTAATGAGTGATGCCGCTAACAGACCGCCGTAAATTATTTTCATGGACCACGCTCCTCAGTGATAAAGCGCTGCCAGCCCGAAATAATAGGCCAGTCATTGGTGAGTAAGGATACTTGTAAGGGTTGCGGGAAATCATCCACTTTCAATTTGTAATGCGCCCTGAGGTATACCTCCGGCATTTGTATGATGGCGGCTAAGCGTTCATCATCGGCCGGAGCAGCACGCAATCGCCCCGCGCGCGCTAAGGCTTGCTCCAACGAGTCTAATTCTTCAATGCGGTTACCCACTTTAAATATGTAGCGATTGAGCAGGGCATTATATGACAGTTGCGGCTGCCAAGTAATATCGCCCAAAAATTCATCGGGTAGCCATGGGCGCGTGCGCATAAAGCGCAGTTCAAATATTAATTGCAGGGTATAACCACTGGCCATTAACTGTTGCAAAATTTGGGGCGGCCCGGCGGATAAATTGGCATACAGAGAATAGCCGCTTGCAGATTTTTGGAACCACAATTCGCGTACGGCAAAACCTTTTTCGGCTGCCGCCGGCGATGCTAACAACACCGCTAACAGCATCAGCAAAAGGCGCTTCATCCTTCTTCTCGTAGCCGCATCATGCCCATAATGGGCAAGTGCGGGATAGACACCGTTGTTTGCGGCAGCCACGGCCGCAGTGCCGGAGCATTGCCGCCGGTGAGGATAATTTCGGCACCGGGCAAAAGCCGCCGCCGTAGCATTAACGCCGCTCCCGCCGTCGCCAACAGGGTGCCGTTACCAACGGCAGCGGAAGTTTGGAGAGGTGGCCATGATACATTTTCCGGCAATAATTGAAGTGAGGTTGTTGCCGCCAGCGTTTGCCGCATGGCCAGGATGCCGGGCAAGACCACACCGCCTAAAAATACGCCCGTAGCAGACATTGCGTCAATGGTTGTTGCCGTGCCGGTGCTAATAATAATGGAATGGCGCCGTCGCGCCCGCACCGCTACTAAACCTAGCCAGCGGTCGCTTCCCAGTGACGTGGGAGGGCGATAATGATTGGTCACATCGCCGCCTTGAGCTGGTGCGGTAATAAAACGCACCTTGCCGCAAACAGCCAACACCTGGCGAAGTTGACGCGCACAGTCCACACTGCCGACATTGGAAACCCAGATATTATCCGCTAATAATGCGGCTTTTTTGAGCGCGTGCCATTGCCCGTGCTGAGCGGTCTCGACCTGCAACGGGCGGCCATCACCGAGTAGCGCCCATTTGACCAGGCTGTTGCCGGCATCTACAGCAAGCCACATGTTAATTTTTCCTCCACTATGGGGCGTATTTGATTAGTCATCATAAACAGATATATGAAAATGGTGTAATGCGTTGATATTTTTTAATGGTGACATAATGGTGGCGATAAAAAAATTAGCTAACTTGCTAAACCGATGACAGGGCCAACAAATTAGGTTAATGGTTATATTACAGTATTATGCAATTTCTCCGCTCCAATAACGATGTAAATGACCGTTTTGCCGCATTAATAGTGCGCCGTTATTGTCAAAGCCGGTAAACATGCCGCGCCTTGTTCCGTCTTCTGTGGTCAGCGAAAAATCATGTCCTGGCGGCACAATATGTGCATTTATGGCGTCCGCCAAAAATGGCGCTGTGCCAGCAGCAGCGAAAGTTTGCACGGCTCTTTGAACGCTTTGTGCTACTCGCACCGCTATCTCATGGCGCGACCACGGCACCGATAAAATATCGTTTAATCCCGCCAGCGGCCGTCCAACATGTGTTTGCAACTGCGGCGTCATCAAAAGGTTTAATCCCACGCCAACAATGACAAAATCATGGCTCGCCTCAATTAGCACGCCGCCGATTTTTTGCTTGGTGATAGTTAATAAGTCGTTTGGCCATTTAAGAAAAATACGCCCGGCGCTTGCCAAGGTACGCCGCAGTTCCACGCCAACAGCAAGCGATAAACCTTCCAACTGCGAGGGCCGCGGTAGGCGCGCTGCTAATAATAGGGATGCCGCTGGCATTGCTAACCACTGACGTCCGCGCCGTCCGCGCCCGGCGGTTTGATGCTCGGCAAAAAAAAACCAGTGCCGTCCGCCCTTCGCGCCCAATCACAAGCACTGGAGATTTCATCTGCTTTCTGCACAGTGCCGTCTAAGGCCATCGCCAAATGCGCAGTGTCTAGCCATTGCAGCGGATAAAGCAAACGATAGCGCTGATTATCTTGCTGCACTAAGCCAAACACCTCGGACAGTGCCGATAGCGTTGGCGCAATGCTGCTGCGCGCTATATTTGGAGTGATTTCTGACTCGCTCAACATGCTGTTGGTAGACAGCGTACGCAACACGGCAACAACGCCGGGAAAAAACTCAGTCATGTTGTTAACTAAAAAGGCCCTTGTCTAAATGACAAAAGCCTTTTGCCCCAAGGCACTAATATGGGAGATTTTCGTGCTACCTTTTCTTAGCCGCTTTTTTGGCGGTTTTCTTTTTGGCAGCTGGCTTTTTCTTGGCGGCCGGCTTCTTTTTAGCGGCTGGTTTTTTCTTGGCAGCCGGCTTCTTTTTGGCGGCTGGTTTTTTCTTAGCCGCTGGCTTCTTTTTAGCCGGTTTCTTTACTGCCGCTTTTTTCTTAGCCGGCTTCTTAGCGACTTTTCGGGCCACTTTTTTCACCGCTTTTTTCACTACTTTTTTGACAGTTTTTTTGACGATTTTTTTGACGATTTTTTTAGTCGCCGCTTTTTTGACGGCTTTTTTCTTTACCATGGTGTTGCTCCTCTGATTGCTGTAAAAAAAGGTAAGCAAGTTATTCAATCACCAACTTAGCTTCCCACCTGTCTGATATTCTATCACACGAGCCTCAAAAAAGTTTTTTTCTTTTTTCAAATCAATCACTTCACCCATCCACGGAAACGGATTGCGCGGAGCGGAAAAAATGGGCGGCAAGCCGATTTGTTCTAATCGCCGATTGGCGATAAACATTAAAAACTCCTTAAAATTGTCGTTGTTTAATCCCAGCATGCCGTGCGGCATGGTCTCTTCAGCATAGCGACATTCTAATTCTGTCGCAGTGCGCATCATGCCCATAATCTCTTGGCGAAACGACTCGGTCCACAAGCGGGGGGATTCATTTTTGATTTGATTGATTACATCAATGCCAAAGTTTAAATGCAAAGATTCATCACGTAAAATGTATTGCACTTGCTCAGCGCAACCGGGCATGAGATTGCGCCGCCCCAGGGCGAGCACTTGCACAAAGCCAACATAAAAAAACAATCCCTCCATAATCATGGCAAAAGCGATAAGCGATTTGAGTAATTGCTGGTCGGCCTGATGGGTGCCGGTGCTAAATGAAGGATTGGTGAGCGTGTCAATATACTCCAAACAAAAGGCGTCTTTGTCATGCACACAAGGCACTTCCATATACATGTTAAAAATTTCGCCTTCGTCCAATCCCAGTGATTCCACAATGTACTGATACGCGTGAACATGCACCGCTTCTTCAAAAGCCTGCCGCAGCAGATATTGACGGCATTCAGGGTTGGTGATGAGGCGATATGTGCCGAGCACAATGTTGTTGGCGGCCAGTGATTCGGCGGTGGCAAAAAAACCAAAATTGCGCTTGAGCATATGGCGCTCGTCGGCGCTGAGCGCAGTCGGCGAATGCCATTGTTCGATGTCGCGCTGCATGGAAATTTCCGTAGGCATCCAATGGTTGGCGCAGCCGGCCAGATATTTCTCCCACGCCCAATGATATTTAATAGGCATCAACTGATTGACATCGGCACGGCAATTAATAATGCGTTTGTCATCCATTTCCACGCGTCGCGCATGTCCCGGCGACGGACTCGTCAACACTGATTCCATGGGTGTTTTATTCTGTGGCAATGAGGTCATTTTTTGCTCCTTAGCGTTGTTGTTTTTTTGTGAATTTTTTTACTGAGTTTCTCTGCTACTAGGCGGTTAGCGGTGTTTTGTTGTATATGGGTATTTGCGGCGGGTAAAATTTTTTGGTCACGGTAAAAAGTACTTAAGCGGTTTTTTATCACTGTAATGGCTTCGGGGTTTTCGTCAATCAGCACAAAACGACGGCCGTATTTTGCCGCCGCTTCGCCGGTGGTGCCACTGCCGGCAAAAAAATCTAACACCAGATCGCCGGTGTTGGAGTGCGTTTTAATAATGCGTTCCAATATGGCCAGGGGTTTTTGTGTTGGGTAGCCGGTTTTTTCGCGGCCATTGGTCGGCACAATGGTTTGCCACCAAACATCTGTCGGTGTTTTCCCCCGCCGTGCTTTTTCTTTGGCAACCAAGCCCGGCGCCAAATATGGAATACGATCAATGTCATCGTAGTTAAAAATATAATTGTGCGGGTTTTTGGCAAACCAATAAATATTATCGTGCTTGGTCGGCCATTTGTTTTTGCCGCGGCCGCCAAAGTCATAGGCCCAAATAATTTCATTGATGCAATGCTTGGTGCCGCCAAAAATATCCTCTAACAACAGCCGACAAGGTGCCGCTTCACGCCAATCAATGTGAAAAAACAAGCTGCCGTTAGGCGTCAAAATGCGATGCGCCTCTTTTAATCGCGGGCGCAAAAAAGATTTAAAATCATCATATGAATCGGCATAGCCGGATTCACCGACCACCACCGCGTGATAGCGGTGCCCGCCAAAACCATTGCGATTCCCCTCGCCATCGGTGCGGGTGGTTTTGAGACGCTTGCGGCTTTGGGTTTTGCCGGTGTTGAATGGTGGGTCGATGTATATTAAAGACACGGAGGCCGAGGCTAGCGCTTGCAGCAAAGGCAGATTGTCGCCGTGCAAAATTTGATTGCTGCTGTTCATGTTTTTGGCTTGTTCCATGATGGCGGTTTTTTATAAAACTTATTGCCATCCGCCACTGGGTCGGGCAACTGACTTGCCTTCAACAATTTATCATCGGTGATGAAATGAAAATCCGCGGCTTGTTTCAGGCTTTTTCCCGGCCGCCGTTTTCCTGAGACCGGAAAAACAATGCCCGCCAACTTGCCTCTTGCCTTTGTCATATGCAACGCTTCCAGCAAATCGCTGTCATTGGAGACCATTATCGCGCCATCATACAAGCCATCGACCGCATCATTGAGCATATGCAAGGCCAAATTGACATCGGAGCCTTTCTCTTCCGTATAAATAACGCGGCGCTTTTGATGTGGCGCGGTGACGTCGTAAGCATTTTTAGGGCGGGAAATAAATGAGCCATAAATAATTTTTATCATCTTCTGCGGATCGGCGGCACCAATCGCGTCCCAATAACATTTTTGACGTTTGGGCGCATCTTTGTCCCAATCAGGCTGTCTCACCC
>JBPCWX010000124.1:0-7880 GCA_051009095.1 Gammaproteobacteria bacterium
CAGGCGGTTAGTGGCAATGGGTTTTTCCAGCACTTCCAAGGCGCCCAGTTTGACCGCTTCCACCGCCGTGTCAATGGTGGCATGGCCCGACATGACAATAATCGGTAAATCGGCCAAGCCCGCATCGGTCCATTGTTTGAGTAAGGTTAAACCATCCTTGCCCGGCATCCAAATATCCAGCAGCACCAAAGACATCGGTTCCCGCAGGCGCGCTTCCCATGCCGCCTCGGCATTTTCGGCCACCACCACAGAATATCCCTCATCGGATAAAACTTCCATGAGCAACTCGCGGATGCCCACTTCATCATCAACCACCAAAATCTTAGGGCGTTTATTTACCGCCATCTGTGTTCTCCTTGCGTCCGTCATGTTGTTATTAATATCATGGCAAAAAATTATACTTGTATTTTTGCAACCCGCCCAATTCAATGTTAATCAATCGCCATGGCAACCCGCCCAATTTTGTTGCTATACTGCCGCATTATGACATCATCTTAACCGCACCCATGTTCCACCGCCACAAAAAAATATTTTATCCGCCGACCATTTTAGCCTTGTTTGCTAAAAAATTATTGGGCGTCACCACCCAAGCAATTTGGGCGGTGATATTATCGGCGGCATTATTAACTCCGTCAGTCGCCGCCGAGACGATAACCCTGCTTGCCAACGGTGATGTATCGGCTTGGGAATATCAGACTTTTGACAACATTGTCCCCACCCATTATCAAGCCGCAGAAGATAAGGAATTGGGACAGACGGTATTGTTTGCCGACAGCGACCAAGGAGCCTCCGGTTATTTTCGTAAAATGCCGATTAACCTGCAAGCCACACCGTGGCTGCATTTTCAATGGCGCATTGATATGGCCCCAGGCGGTTTTGACGAGCGCGTCAAAGCGGGCGATGATTTTGCCTGGCGTTTATATTTCACCGCCAAAGAGGGTTGGGTATACCAAAGCATGACCTTGGTGCGTTCGCAGCAGCGGCACGGGGAATGGTGGCGCAGTCCCTATAACAGTTTAATTAATCAGATGTGGATATACACTGCCATCGGCGGCGACGCCCCCTTGGGAGAATGGCAAACAACCAGCATCAATTTAGCGGTTTTATGGCGCGATTTATTTGACGCCCAAGCCCCGCCGCTGGATTTGGTGGGGTTTATGAGTGACGGCGATTCGGCCGGGGTCCAGATGCGCAGCCGCTACGGTGATATGGTGCTGAGCACTTCGCCAACACCGCCTTTTTAATCTGGGCTGCTATAAATCTAAGCGGTGCTATGAATTAAGATGCCACAAAATATTTGAGTAATTGCGCCCCCACCCGCCCGCTTTTTTCGGGGTGGAATTGCGCCGCTATCAGCATATCGCGGGCGCTCAATGCGGCTATCGGCACGCCATATTCAGTTTGCGCGATGGTCTCTTCATCGGGGGCGGCATAATAGGAATGGACAAAATAAAATCGCGCCGCTTCTTCCACACCGTGCAAAATCGGATGCGGGCGCGTTTGCTGCAGCGTGTTCCAGCCGATGTGCGGTATTTTGCCCACCCCTGACGGCAGACGGCGAATACGCCCGCGCAAGACACCTAAACCCACCGCGCCCGGCGCTTCGTCGCTGCTTTCATAAAGCACCTGCATACCAATGCAAACACCCAAAAAAGGTTTAGTCGCCGCCGCCCGCACCAGCGCATCGCGCAAACCGCGCGCCTCTATTGCTTTGATGCAGGCGGCAAAATGACCATCACCGGGAAAAACAATTTTGTCCGCCGTCTCAATGTCGACCGCAGTATCAACCAGTCGCACCGCCGCCCCGGCACGGCGCAATCCCGCCTCCATAGAGTGCAAATTGCCCATGCCGCAATCAACAATCGCTATCACCGCCCACCTTGTGAATTAGGAAGCCGCCTCATCAGCAAAATTATAAAACGCCCTTGGTGCTTGGCAAACCACCGCCCACCCGCATCACGGCCATTTTTAACGCCAAACCAAAAGCCTTAAACAAACTTTCCGCCTGATGATGAGCGTTTAACCCGCGCAATAAATCCACGTGCAAAGTTACCTCGCCGCTGTTTGCCAGCGCTTGAAAAAATTCGCGTAATAAATCCGCCTCCATGCCGCCGACCGTGTTTTGCGCCAACGACACATGATAGGTTAAAGATGGCCGCCCCGACAGATCCACCACCACCCGCGATAAAGATTCATCCAAAGGGGCAAATGCGTGACCAAAGCGCGCAATGCCGATTTTATCGCCCAGTGCCTGACGCAAAGCTCGCCCCAAAGCCAAACCGCAGTCTTCCACGGTGTGATGACCATCAACCCGCAGATCGCCGGCGGCGCGCAATGATAAGTCCACACCGCCATGCCGCGCGGTCTGTGCCAGCATATGGTCAAAAAACGGCAGGCCGGTGTTTATGTCCGCAGCCCCTTCGCCGTCCAATAATAAAGCCAGCGTAATATCGGTTTCCGCGGTGCGGCGCGATACTTCGGCATGGCGGGGAGAATCACTTTTCATCATTTTTCCTTTCTGTGTTGCTCAGCGACAAATAGCGGCGATGGCAAAATTCCACGCGCCGGCGCAAGTCATCCAAAGTGCCGCTGTTGTCAATAATATCATCAGCGCGTGCCAATCGCACCGCTCGTGAACATTGCGCCGCCATAAGCGTCCGCGCCTCTTCCGCCGACATATCATCGCGCCGGCAGGCACGGGAAATTTGCTCTGACGGCAAACAATCAACAACCGCCAAACGGTGCCAGACGCCAGCAAACATGCCGGTCTCCAGCAGCAATGGCGCCGACAATATGACATATGGCGCATCTTGCGCGGCGTCCAGCTGCTGCTGTAGATCTTTTTGGATAAGCGGGTGTATGGTTTTTTCCAAATCCCGCCGCAAAGACGGTTCCGCAAACACTCGCCGCCGTATCGCGCGGCGGCGCAAATGGCCATTATCATCAAAAGCCCATGCTCCTAACACGCGCCGTAGCGCCGGCAATGCCGCACCGCCCGGGGCGGTCAATCGTCGACTACTTTCGTCGGCATCCGCCACCACCGCACCCAAAGCGGCAAAAAAACCGCTGGCGGCACTTTTACCGCTGGCCAAACCGCCAGTTAATCCGACACAAAAAACCACGGCGCTAATCTCCAAAAAACAATAGGCAAATAATCATAAGATCATGCCCCCAAAACAGCAAAAACGCACCCGCCAAAGACAAGGACGGGCCAAAAGGAATGCGAGACCCCGCCCGCCCGCGGCGAAGATAGCGCCACGCGGCAAAAAACAAGCCCAAAACCGCCGCCAAAAACAGTAGTAGCGGCAGCATCTGCCAGCCCAGCCAGGCTCCCAAAGCAGCAGTTAGTTTGAAATCGCCGCCGCCCATGGCACGCTTTTTTAATACCATGGACATCACCGCAGACAGTGTTGATAAAAATAAATAACCCCCCGCCGCACCCAGCACCGCATCTTCCAATAAAGCAAAGCGACTATCCACATTGGCCAGCAAACCCAGCCATAACAGCGGCACCGTCAATATATCCAGCAAATAATAACGGCGTAAATCAATGACCGCCGCCACCAATAAAACAGACAAAAAAGCAATCGCCAGCAAAGCGTCCACCAGCGACGCAAAATGCACCGCAGCGCCGCCGCAAATCAGCATTCCCGCCGCCTCAATCAGCGGATAATGCCAGCCAATGGACGCCCCGCAGCATTTTGCCCGCCCGCGCAACCAGATAAAACTGAGCAAGGGGATATTGTAATAAAACGGCACCGGTGCGGCACAATGCGGACAATGCGACAGCGGCAAGGCCAAAAAAGACAGTGCTTGACCGCGCCGCATGAGGCCGGCAACGGTCATTTGGGGTAGCCGCCAAATGACCACATTAAGAAAGCTTCCCCAAATGAGCCCCAACAAAGCGGCAGCAATAATATAAGGCACCGCCAAACCGCCGCCGCTTAGTCGGCTTCCTCAATCCACGCCATTTGAATGGCTTCCAAAATGCGCTCGTTAGATTTTTCCGGGGCATCGTCAAAGCCGTCCAAATCGCATATCCACTGATGCAAATCGGTAAAGCGCACAGTCAGCGGATCAATATCGGGATATTTATCGACCAAGGCGATGGCAATTTCCAAAGTGTCGGACCATTTCATCAGTTATGCTCCCGTGCTAAGTTGACGGTATATTTGGGAATTTCCACGACCAAGTCTTCATCGGCAACAACGGTTTGACATGATAAGCGCGATTCGGGTTCCAATCCCCACGCTTTGTCGAGCATGTCTTCTTCGGTGTCAGAGGCTTCGCCGAGTGAATTCAATCCTTGCCGCACAATGACATGGCACGTGGTGCAGGCACAAGATTTTTCGCAGGCATGTTCAATATCGATGTTTTCCTCCAATAAAAAATCGCAGATGGTCTTGCCCGCGGGACAAGGACGCTGCGCCCCGGCGGGGCACAGTTCTTCATGCGGCAAAATGGTAATCATTGGCATATGTGGATTCTAACACGGCAACCGAAAAAATTTTACTTGGTGGCAAAGGCGAGCCACAGATAGCGACATAATGATAAATTGACTGAATGAATAATGAATGAATAATGCGTGCTACAATAACAGCATTATTATTGAAAACAAGGGGCGAGTCTGGAATCATCAAATAGACAATGGGCTCCTGCTATGGTTGCACACCTTCCTGCCTCCGACATGATGGTCATGTCGGAGTTTTTTGTGCTGAGCCGGGTAAGGGATCTGTACAGATATAAATTTCTGACCTGCCGAAAACTTGTTGCCGGCAAGCCCATTATGTTTTAAGTGTAAAATATACCCTCATGAGAACCACCGCATTTAACACCAAAGGTAGCATGGTCGCCATAGTCACCCCGATGACCCATGACGGCAGCCTCGATCATACCGCCTTTGCAAAATTATTAGACTGGCATTTGGCCATGGAAACTCAAGCCATTGTTGTCGCCGGCACCACGGGCGAATCGCCCACCCTCAGCGTCACCGAGCAGCTTGGCCTGATTGAACAAGCCGTACAATGGAGCAAAGGGCGCATGCCGATCATCGCCGGTACTGGCGCCAATTCCACTGCCGAAGCCATTTTATTGCATCGTCGCGCCGCAGAATTAGGCGCCGATGCGGGATTATCCGTTGTTCCCTATTACAACAAACCAACTCAAGAAGGTTTATTTCAGCATTTTTCCGCCATTGCCGATTCTTCCAGCTTGCCTGTGCTGCTATATGATGTGCCCGGGCGCTGTGTGGTAAATATTGCCACCGATACTTTGGCCCGTTTAGCAGCACACCCCCAGATCATCGGCATTAAAGATGCGACTGCCGACTTGCAGCGTTTGGGCGAGCAGCGGGCGGCATTACCCGCCGATTTTTTAATCTATAGCGGCGACGACGGTTCCGCTTGCGCTCATACCCTTTGCGGCGGTGATGGCGTCATTTCTGTGACCGCGAATATTGCACCCCAACAGATGCAGCAAATGACGGCGGCAGCCTTGGCCGGCGACGTCACTCGCGCCACCCAGGTGGACGCCCCCATGCGCGCTTTTCATCGCATGCAAGGTATACAAAGCAGTCCCATTCCAGTTAAATGGGCTATGGCTGATGACGGCCAAATAAGTGATACCATGCGCCTGCCTCTTACGCCCTTGGCCGAAGAATTTCACTCCCTTGTGCGCCAGGCTGCGGCGCTGGCACGAGGACATTGACCGCTTGTCATTTATCTTATCCAGAGAGGTTTAGCAACCAAATGAAAATCGTACATCTCAAAAAAATATTGACGCTCATCTTACCGCTGGCCTTGGCCAGTTGCTCATCTTCCACCCCCATACAAGACATTTTGGATGGGCGTAAAGTCGATTATGAACAGGGCGAATACCAAAAACGCAAAGATTTGCTCTATCCTCCCGACATTATCATTGATGCCGCACAAGCAGAATCGCAACTGCTGAGCGAATATCGTCTTGACGACGTGCCGGCAACCATTAACGATGAGGAAGATGAGGTCCTCTTAGATGATGAGCGCAAAGTGTCTTATCGGCGCGATGGCAATTTACGTTGGATTGATGTGGATCTGAGCGCTGGGGAAACATATGCCCGTGTATTGCGTTTTTGGGATAGTTTGGAGCTTCCATTACACCAAGAAAGCGCCCGTTTGGGAACCATTGAAACCGATTGGTTAGATTTGCGCCAAACTGTGCCTTCTGTGGGCTTGGGTGCGATCCTCGATAATCTCTTAAGGCGGGTGAGCGACAGCGGTGCGCGCGATAAATTTGTCACGCGGATCGAAGGCGGCAGCGACAAAAGCTCCGTATTTATCGCGCACCGTCACATTGCCGCAAGTTTTGACAAAGAAGGAATATTCAGCGGCTACCAGCCTCTTCCCGCCGATGCGGAAGTGGAAGCCGAGATGTTGCGGCGCATGATGATTTATTTTGCCGGCGAATCGCAGGCGGATTTGGTGGAAGAAGAAATTATCGCCGTGGAAGAAGAGGCAACCAGCGATTATCAGCTGGAAGAAGAGCAGCTGCGGATTAATAAACCTTTGGAAGAGGCGTGGTTGCTGGTGCGCATTGGCTTGGATCGCGGTGGTTTTACGATTAACGACCGCGATTTTGGCGAGCGGGCGTATTATATTCGCCACAGCGGTGGGCCGGAAAGCAACAAAATTTTTGGCCAGGCGGAAACGGGCTTTTTTAACAAATTGTTTGGTGAACAAAAACCCATCTTGCGGGATATTAAAATGACCCTGAGCGCAGATGGTGATGACACTTTGGTGCGGGTTATTGCCGATGATGACGATGAATTGACCGCCTTGCAGCAATCCGTGCTGCTGGAGTTGCTGAGCATTAATTTACCCTAAGCGGGCGATGCGGTTTTGCTCATTAGGAAGCGGCTCGGCGGGCAATGCTTTTGTGGTCGAGCAGGGTCATACCACCTTGCTGATAGATTGCGGATTTTCTTTTGCCGAAATTAAAAAACGATTGGCGGCGCGCTTTGTGGACATTGCCGAAATTGATGCGGTGCTCATCAGCCATGAACACGGCGACCATACCCGCGGACTGTCCGCCCTGCGCAAAAAAAACACCACCAAACCGATCTATATGACCGCCGGCACGGCACGCAAAATGGCCTACCCGGGAGCCTGGCGGCGACTGGACAACGGGCGCACTTTGACCATCGGCAATTTGACTGTAAACCCGGTAACCGTGCCGCACAACGCCGCTGAGCCGGTGCAGTTTATCATTGATGATGGCGCCAGACGATTGGGAATTTTTACCGACTTGGGGCACATTTCGCCGGCAGTGCGAACCGCCTGCCGTGATTTGCACGCCATTATTATTGAATGCAATTATGACGAAAAAATGTTGGCGGCAAACCAAAAATATCCGCCAGCGGTGAAAGAATCCATTGCCGGACGCTGGGGGCATTTGGAAAACAAAGTGGCGGCAGCATTTGTCGCCGAGCTATCTCATCGCCGCTTATCGCACATCATGGCCGCCCACCTGAGCGCCAACAACAATACTGCCGCAGAAGTGCGCACCGCTTTGGCGACCATCAGCAGTCAGGCACAAATTCATGTGGCCGAACAAATAACCGGCACCAAATGGCTGAGCATCGACGGTTAATGCCGCGGCTGCACTTATTCATGCCGCCCAATTTACGCCTGATAATTATGAATGGGCAAAAAAAGCAAGTTGGTCTATAAGCCGGATTCTGTCATGAACGGCCATTCATCTGGGAGCATCGTTACCGATGCCCTCATGCGGCCTACCCAAAACCGGGGACGCGAGCAACGTCATGGTTTTTGTTTGGCCTTGCTCCAAATGGGGTTTGCCATGCCGTCTTTGTTGCCAAAGACGCGGTGCGCTCTTACCGCACC
>JBPCWX010000125.1:0-6642 GCA_051009095.1 Gammaproteobacteria bacterium
CATCAATACGTCCTCTTCTTAGGCGGAAAACTCTCCACCGTCAGCGGCTGCATCTGCACCGGACGATAGTCCAAACGGTCTCCCTCGGCAAAATACAGCGTATGGCGAATCCATTCCGCATCATTGCGCTCTGGATAATCATCGCGCGCATGAGCACCACGGCTTTCTTTGCGTGCCGCCGCTGAATGCACCGTCGCCGCCGCAACCAATAATAAATTTTCCAACTCCATGGCCTCTATTCGCGCCGTGTTATATACGCGGCTTTTATCCGTAATCGATGCCGCCGCCAAACGAGGCGCCAGCTCCGCAAACTTCTTCAGCCCCGCCTGCATATTGTCCTCCGTCCGAAAAACACCAAAATGGTTTTGTGCCACATCCCGCATATCTTCGCGCACCGCATCAGGACGCTCACCGCCACCTTGATCCCAGCGAGCAATGCGCGATAATGCCAGCTCCGCCGCATCTGCCGGCAAATCATCGTCGCGCCGCAAATCGGCGTAGTGCGCTAAAATGTGTTGCCCCGCAGCCCGCCCAAACACCACCAAATCCAATAATGAATTACTGCCCAAACGATTGGAGCCATGCACCGACACGCTGGCGCATTCACCCACCGCATACAAACCGCGGACAATTTCATCTTCCCCATTCTTATGCGTCACCGCCTGCCCATAACGGTTGGTCGGGATGCCGCCCATCATATAATGCACCGTCGGCACCACCGGGATGGGCGCTTTCACCGGATCCACATGAGCAAACTTAATCGCAATCTCGCGAATCGACGGCAGCCGCTTGGCGATAATCGCCTCACCCAAATGGTCCAGTTTTAACTCTATATAATCCTTGTTGTCGCCGCAGCCACGCCCTTCTATAATCTCCAAAGCCATCGCTCGCGCCACCACATCCCGCCCCGCCAAATCTTTTGCATTGGGGGCGTAGCGCTCCATAAAACGCTCACCATCACCATTCAATAAATAACCACCCTCGCCGCGCGAACCCTCGGTAATCAGCACGCCGGCGCCGGCTACGCCGGTGGGATGAAATTGCCAAAATTCCATATCCTGCAAAGGTAGCCCGGCACGCAACGCCATGCCCAAACCGTCACCGGTATTAGAAAAAGCATTGGTCGTGTGGCGATATATCCGTCCGCCGCCGCCAGTCGCCAGCACCACCGCACCCGCTTCTATTAATATTGCCTCGCCGCTTTCAATCTCCAAAGCCACACAACCGGCAACAGCGCCAGCGCCATCAAAAACCAAATCAACCGCAAAATATTCATCAAAAAAATGCGCACCCGCCTTTATACTCTGCTGATATAAAGTGTGCAGCATCGCATGCCCGGTACGGTCGGCGGCGGCACACGTGCGCGAGGCTTGCGGCCCGCCATAATTTTGCGACATGCCGCCAAAAGGCCGCTGATAAATCCGTCCGTCGTCCAAGCGCGAAAAAGGCAGTCCCATTTGCTCCAGTTCAATCACCGCCTGCGGCGCTTCGCGACACATATATTCAATGGCATCTTGATCACCGAGATAATCAGAACCTTTCACGGTGTCATACATATGCCAATGCCAATGATCCGGCGTCACATTGCCCAAGGCCGCGCTGATGCCGCCTTGCGCCGCCACGGTGTGGGAACGCGTAGGAAATAATTTGGACACCAAAGCCGCGCGCAAACCGCCGCGCGCCAATTCCACCACGGCCCGCAAACCCGCACCGCCGCCGCCGATAACTACGGCGTCAAATTTTCGTTTTGGCAAAGACACTGGCGCTCCTTACAATAAAATAATCGCCGCCCACACAGAGCAAGCCAACAAATATACGGCAACCGCAATCATCGCCCCAAGCCGCAGCCAAGCGAACTTAATATAGTCCATAAAAATATCACGCATGCCGATATAAGCATGCCAAGCCAAAGAAAAAACCGCCATCAGCAAGAGCACGCGCACCCAATCCGTATAAATAAAATCCCGCCATGCCGCATAATCGGAAGGATGACAAACCAGCAAGGCCAAAGCCAAAATAATAAAAGCCGCCAGCATGAGCAGTGCCGTCACCCGCTGCACCAGCCAGTCGCGCAAACCATAGTGCGCCCCGACAGGAGTCCGCTTCACCACAGCCACACCCCAAAAGCCAGCGTGAGCATCATGCTCACAGCAAAAGCCAGCACCGCAGAAAACCGCGCCGCCGCCAGCGATACACCAAGGTGTAAATCTAACAGCAAAAACCGCGTGCCGGCGCACAAATGATGAAACAACGCCCAAACCGTGCCCAACACCATCAATTTACATAACGGATTGTCGCTCATGCTGCCGACTTTGGCATAGCCCGCTTCGCTTGCCAGACTCATCGCCAGCGCCGCCAAAGCAAAGGGCAAAGCGGCGATCAGCACAACACCGCTGAGACGATGGAGAATCGACAATACGCCGGGCAACGGCAACCGTATTTTTAGCAGATTTAAATATTTAGGGCGATTCATATTTTAATTGTATGCGAAACTTTCCATTTAATCATCACCGGTCAGAGATTATCCTCAAGGCCGGGGTCCGTAAATATGTCTGGATTTTGCGCCGCCTTGATGATTTCCGGCACCACCGCTTCACGCAATCGCGGATCAAACTGCATGGGCAAAATATAATCAGTGCCAAAGGTCAGATTTGCTCGCCCTGAGGCTTGCAAAACTTCGGGGGGTACGGGTTGCTGCGCCAGCTTGGCAATGGCGCTGGCGGCGGCGACAAACATGGAAGTGGTAAAACGCGACTCGCGGCCATCCAATGCCGCGCGAAATAAATAAGGAAAACACACGGAATTATTGACTTGATTAGGAAAATCGGAACGGCCAGTGGCAATGATGACATCTTTTCGCACCTCGTGAGCATCGGCCGGCATAATTTCTGGCACGGGATTGGCCATGGCAAAAATAATCGGTTTTTCACGCATCTTTTTCAGCATAAAGGGCTTTATCATATCGCCACGGGAAACGCCGATAATGACATCGGAGCGTTTAACGGCCGCTTCCAACGTGCGGACGCGCGTATCACGCACAAACCCCATTTTGTAGGATTCTAATTCGCGCGCCCGCGCCGTGGTGATGGCGCCTTTGGAATCGAAAACCAAGATCTGCCGCTTCTTCAAGCCAAACATGCTCATGGCCAAACGCATAACAGCCACCGCCGCCGCCCCGGCGCCCAACACCAGCATTTGAATGTTTTCCGGCTTTTTGCCCTGCAATTCCAAAGCGTTTAGCAAAGCGGCGCAAGTCACCACCGCCGTACCATGCTGGTCATCGTGCATGACGGGAATATCCAAGCGCCGCCGCAACCGGTGTTCAATAAAAAAACATTCGGGAGCGCGGATGTCCTCCAAATTAATCGCGCCAAAAGTGGGCGATATACTGACCACCGTTTCAATAAAAACTTCTGGCGACGGCGCGTTAATTTCAATATCAAAAGCATCAATACCGGCAAATTTCTTAAACAGCATCGCCTTCCCTTCCATGACCGGTTTGCTGGCATGAGGCCCGATATTGCCCAGCCCCAAAACCGCAGTGCCGTTGCTGATAACGCCCACCAAATTGCCTTTGTTGGTGTAGCGATACACCGAGGCCGGGTCTTTTTCAATCTGCAAACACGGCGACGCCACCCCCGGCGAATACGCCAGAGATAAATCATCCGCAGTCATGGCTTGCTTAGTAAGCACCATGCCGGTTTTGCCCGGCGGTTGGGCGGCGTGATATTCCAAGGCGCGCTCAGAAAGTGATTTTGGTGAAGATTCACTCATGATTTTTCCCCTGATTGATGAGTCGGCTATGGCAGCAAATGGCGCACCGCATCACGCTCCTCAGACAATTCCTTTTCGCTGGCACGCATTTTTTCCAAACTAAAATCATTGGACGCCAAACCGCTGACAATTTCGGCATGACCCTCGGCACAGCGCATTGGATAAGAATAAATCAAGCCGCTGTCAACGCCGTATTCACCCCCACTGAGCACTGCCATGCTGACAAAATCATCGGCATGTTTTTGTCCGCACGCCCAATCGCGCATTTGCTCGATGGCGGCGGAAGCGGCAGAAGCGGCACTGGATGCGCCGCGCGCTTTGATCACCGCCGCGCCCCGCTGCTGCACGTCGCTGATTAGGGTATGGCGATACCAATCTTCATCAACCACCTCCAAAGCCGCCACCCCGTCAACCGTGGCGTGATGAATGTCGGGATACTGCGTGGCGGAATGATTACCCCAAATGATGGGGCGGCGGACGCTTGCCGCTGGTTTATTAGCCCGCCCCGCCAGTTGTGCAATGAGGCGGTTATGATCGAGCCGCGTCATCGCAGAAAAAGCCTGCGGCGGCATATCGGGCGCGTTTTGCTGGGCAATAAGACAGTTGGTGTTGGCGGGATTGCCAACCACCAGAATGCGTGCGCTTTTTTTGGCGACGGCATTAATGGCGCGTCCTTGCGTGGAAAAAATACTGGCATTCGCCGCCAATAAATCTTTGCGCTCCATACCCGGGCCACGCGGTCGCGCCCCGACAAGAAAAATAAAATCAGCATCACCAAAGGCTGTTTCGGCATCGGAAGTTTTGCCCACGCCGACCAACGCCGGAAAAGCGCAGTCCCTAAGCTCCATCTCCACGCCGTCCAAAGTTGCGGTGGCCTCAGGTATCTCTAACAGGTTAAGCGCAATGGGCGTGTTGCCGAGCAAGTGACCGCTGGCAAGGCGAAACAATAAAGCATATGCGATTTGTCCAGCACCGCCACTGACCGCAATTTTAATAGGCTGCATAATTTATTCCTTTCGGCATTTAGCGTATAAGAGTATTGTATAAGAATGCCGCCCGTGCACCAAGCTTCTGCCGCAAAAAAAGCCATTTTTGCTAAATGATCCTGCTTATATGCACCTCAAGAAGAGAAAAATATTCCTCAGATAAAATTTATCGGATTTTTTATCGCTTGCGGCGTAAACGCAAAATTGACGCTGAGTGACGGTCTCAATCCCGCCCAATTCCCGCGCTGTTCGCCGCATTACCGCACTGCGATAACCTACCCGCCGCGCATACTGACAAATTCTTCGGCACTGGTCGGATGCACGCCGACAGTGGTGTCAAAATCATCTTTGGTCGCCCCCCGGCGAATGGCGACAGCAAACCCTTGAATCATTTCCGGCGCCTCAGCCCCGACCATATGCACACCCAGCACCCGCCCATTTTGTCCGACCACAAGTTTCATCAAAGTTTGCGCATCGCTGCCGGCAAAGCCGCTTTTCATCGGGCGAAAAATATTTTTATATACCATCGGCTCCTCACCCGCCGCCCGCGCCGCTTCTTCAGTCATTCCCACCGTGGCCAGCGGCGGCCGCGAAAAAACTGCCGTGGGGATATGGTCATAATCCAGCCGCGCCGTGCGCTCACCGCCAAACACCCGCGCCGCAAAAACACCCGCCTCTGCCGTCGCCACCGGCGTCAGCGCCGGCGTCGCCAATAAATCGCCAATGGCATATAACCATTCACAAGCAGTCTGATAATCATCATTAACCGACAAAAAACCGCGCCCATCAAAATGCGCCGCCGTCTGTTCCAAACCGATACCGTCGGTCAATGGCCGGCGCCCCGTGGCCAATAAAATTGAATCTGTCGCCACCATCCCGCCGCCGACAAAATGCAGTTGTAATTCACCGTCCGCTGTTTTAGCGATTTTGCGCGGTTCGGCATGCGGCCGCACCACCACACCATGGCGGGCAATTTCGGCAGCGGCGTGAGCGCGCATATCTTCATCAAAGCCGCGCAGCGGAGCGGCGGCGCGAAAGCATAATTCAACCTCCACTCCCAGACCGCACAAGATACTGGCAAATTCCAGCGCAATATAACCGCCACCGACAACCACGGCACGGCGCGGCAACTCCGCCAAAGAAAACATATCATCAGAAACAACCGCCCATGACGCCCCCTCAATGGGCAATTTATGCGGCGCCGAGCCAGTGGCGAGCAATACTTTGTCAGCGGCAAAATCTTGCCCGCCGGCGCGGACCACGCGCTCACCCGCCAAACTCGCCGCAGCGGGCACAATCACCACGCCGGCCTCTTTGAGCAGGGCTTCATAAACGCCATTGAGCCGCCGTATTTCATGGTGAACCTGAGTGCGCAAATGGTGCCAGCGCACCTTGCCGACCGCCGCATCGCCCCAGCCAAAAGACGGTGCGGCGGTAATCTCATCGGCAAAAGCGGCGGCATATGAAAGCAATTTTTTGGGGACGCAGCCGACATTCACACAAGTCCCGCCCAAAGCGCTGCGCTCCGCCAAAACCACGCGGGCCCCTGCCGCTGCCGCCAAACGCGCCGCCCGCACGCCACCGCTGCCACCGCCGATAACAAACAAATCACATTGCCGCATCCGTAAATTTTACCTTGTCTGCGCGATTATGCGGCATATTTGCGCAATGATGCGGCATATTTGCGCAATGATGCGGCATATTTTCTGGTGTTGCATGTTGCGCCATGATACAATTTAACAATGAATGGCAACCATGGAGGCAAATAAATGCTTTGGCTTAAAATTTTTCATATTGCGGCAGTGGTCTTTTGGTTTGCTGGATTGCTTTATTTGCCGCGCTTGTTTGTTTATCATGCCGCCGCCGAGGATAAAATTGGGCG
>JBPCWX010000126.1:0-5616 GCA_051009095.1 Gammaproteobacteria bacterium
CGGCACAAGTGGAATTATCAGCGGCAAAAGGACCAGAGGCAATGTCGGCGGGTTGGTCGCCGACTACATCCGACATCAGCAGCACCAATGCCGGAGCATGACAAACCATCGCCATTCTGCCGCCCAAAGCGGGCGATAAATGACGGCGCACTATGTTTATTTCGCGCACATCGGCGCCCGCGTGTAATAAATTCTGCATCATGCGGCGGTTGGCGTCCAGCCGAAAACCCGCCAATGGCGCGCCCAATAAACTGGAACCACCACCACTAAACAAGCCAACAACTAAATCATCCGCCCCCGCCTTTGCCACTTCACCAAGCAGCAATTTCGCCGCGCGCACACTGTCGGCATCGGGCAAGGGATGCGCCGCCGATAATGCGCGAATGCGCGACAGTGGCGGCAACGGCGCGCCGTGTGGGATAACTACCGCCCCGCATAATCGCGTCTGTGGCGAATAATGCCGTTCTGCCGCCAAAGCCATGCCGCCCGCCGCTTTGCCCGCGCCAACAATGATTATTTTGCCCGCTGGCGGAGGCGGTAAATGCGCCGGCAAAATATCCGCCGGGCGCGCCGCCGATATTGCGGCAATAAAAGAGTCGTACAGTAATTTATACCAACGATTCGTATACATTTTAATCGGTGGCTTGTTCGCCCAGATGGATTCGCAGTCTTTCTTTTGCCCGCTCAGCCCCGATGAGTTTATACAACGGCGGCATGGTAGGGCCTTCGGTGCGTCCCGTCAAAGCGGCGCGAAGTGGCAAAAAAAGCGCGCGTCCACGCCGCTTCGTCCGCTCATTCACCCGCGCACAAAAAGGCTGCCAAGTCATATCATCCTCCACCACAGCCAAGGCTGCGGCATAAAAATCCTTGCCGGCGGCGGCAACGGCGGCGGCGGCGGCGGGCGTCAAAGACACCTTGTCGCCTATCACTTCCGCCCATTGCAGAACATCATCATGCAGGCACACATTTTCGCGCACGGCGTGGTAAAACTCCACATTATCCGCCCAATGCGGCATGGACGGACGCAACCATTCTGACCATGCCGCCGCCGATAAATGTAAAACCGCCTCTTTTTGTCGGTGTAATAATTGCTTGTCATCAAATGCGCTCGGTGATTTAGTCAATGCCTGCGTGTTGAATGCCGCCGCCAATGCCGTTTTTTCCATCGGCGAATCGTCAGCCATGCTATGCCCCGCGCGCGCTAAATAATTCCAAATCGCCGAGGGCAAAAAACCGCGCGCCCGCAAGTCGCGAATGGAATTTGCGCCGCTGCGTTTGGACAATGGCGCGCCGCCGCTTGCCGTGAGCAAGGGCAAATGACCATATAACGGTGTGGGTAAATTTAATGCCGCCAACAGCGCTAATTGCCGCGGCGTGTTGGCAAGATGATCATCGCCGCGCAATACGGCGGTGATGCCGCACTGAGCATCATCAACCGCATTAACAAAGAAAAACGAAAAATCGCCATTGCTCCGCCGCACCACAAAATCGCCAATGTCCGCGCCGATAAAATTCATCTTCCCCCGCACCATGTCATCAAAAACAATCGGCGCCGCGGTCATGCGAAAACGCACCGCGGCGGCTTCACCGTTCGCCCGCCGTTTTTGCGCTTCCGCCGCTGATAATTTTGCGCACCGCCCACCATAGCGCGGCGGCCGGCCGGCGCGTAATTGCGCTTGCCGTTCCGCCGCCAAAGCTTCCGGCGAGCAAAAGCAATAATAGGCAAGGTCGGCGTCAAAAAGAGTTTGCATTGCCTTTTGGTGTGCCGCCGTGCGCGCCGACTGCCGCCATGGTTTGCCGTTTGCGTCCCCTTCCCAAGTGATGCCCAGCCATTGCAAATCTTCTTCAATGGCGGCGGCAAAGGCAATGCTGTCGCGGGTTTTGTCGGTGTCTTCGAGGCGCAGCTGCATGGCGCCGCCGGCGGCGTGGGCGACCAGCCAATTAAAAATGGCGGTGCGGATATTGCCCAAGTGTAAAAAACCAGTGGGGCTGGGAGCAAAGCGGGTGCGATAAGGCATAGTTGGTAAAAAGTGGAAAATTGTATAAAATGACTGTTCCTAAAATAAAAACAAAGGGGATTTTGCCATGAAAAAACTATTTTTACTTATTATTGCGTGTTTGATGACTTTCGCCGCCCCCGCTGCGCAGGTGCAAATGACCACCAATAAAGGGGTGATGGTCATTGATCTTGACGAAGAAAATGCGCCGCTAACTGCCGCCAATTTCTTGCAATATGTCAGGTCGGGCTTTTTTGACGGTCTCATATTTCATCGCATCATTCCCGGTTTTGTCATTCAAGGCGGCGGGTTTATGCCAGAGATGCAGCGCCGCCCAACCGCCGCGCCGGTGCCATATGAACTTAATGACTTGAAAAATCTGCAATACACGCTGTCCATGGCGCGCACGCAGGATCCCCATTCCGCCACCAGCCAATTTTTTATCAATTTGCAGGATAACGCCCGATTAGACCCGCAAGGAGAGCGTCCGGGCTATGCGGTTTTTGGCAAGGTGATTGAAGGGCAGGATGTTGTCGACGCCATTGCCACAGTGCCGACCGCGACGGTGGGTCCTTATAGCGATGTGCCGCAAGATGATGTGATTATTGAAAAAGCGGTTATTATGGGGGAGAAATCATGAGCAATCCGACTGTTTGTATCCGCACCAATTATGGCGCCATTACCGCCGAATTGTATCCTGATAAAGCGCCGATGACGGTGGCGAATTTTTTGCAATATGTCAAAAAAGGGTTTTATGACAACACGCTGTTTCATCGCACCATCCCCAATTTTATGATTCAAGGGGGCGGCTTGGAACGGGGCATGTATCTCAAGGCAACCGATGAGCCGATCCAAAATGAAGCGGCTAATGGTCTGAAGAATAAAAAATTTACGCTTGCCATGGCGCGCCTGCCGGCGCCGCATTCCGCCTCCAGCCAATTTTTTGTTAATGTCGCCGACAACAATTTCTTGGACTACAAAGCCCCCACCGATGAAGATTTTGGCTATTGCGTGTTTGGCAAAGTGATTGGCGGCGCCGAAGTGGTGGCCACCATCAGCGACGTCAAAACCGGTGAACGCTCTGGTTATGGCGATGTGCCAGAGTTGGATGTGGTCATTGAAACCGTGGAAATTAGCGACAGCGAGGGCGACAACAGCGGCGGTCAATGACGCCGCCGCCCGCTTTTTTGCCGGGGCGCAAAAATCATTCATCATCGGGCCTTGGGCGGCTGCTGGTTGCCGATGTCCATTTGGGGGATACCGCCCGCAACCATGTTTTTTTTAATTTTTTGCGCGATGACGGGCGGTGGGCGGATGAATTATATTTGCTCGGCGATGTGGTCGACGCTTGGCTGGGGGATGATGACGGCGGCGTTTTGGCAAACACTTTGCGGCGGGAATTATCCGCGCTGACGGCGGCGGGAGTGCGCCTGTTGGTGCAGCGGGGCAATCATGATTTTTTAATGGGGCGGCGTTTTTGCCGCGAGGTCGGCGGCATGATGCTGCCCGATGAACATGTCTTGACGCTGGCGGATGGGCGGCGATTATTGCTCATGCACGGCGATACCTTGTGTGGGGATGCGGCGTATATGCGTTATCGCCGCTGGGTGCGCGGGCGGTTATTTGCTTGGGTGGCGGGGCTTTTGCCTTTTGCCGCCCGCCGCTGGGTGGCAAAAAAAATGCTCCGCCACAGCGAGCGGCAGCACCGCCCGGTGGAGATTCAATTATCCCTGGCGGCGGCGGCTTTGCGGCGGCATCATTGTCAAACCCTGATCCATGGCCACACCCACGCGCCCGGCGAAGAACGCTGGCGGGATGACGGGCAAACATTGACGCGCTATTGTTTGCCGGCTTGGGAATCCGCCCCCGGATATATCGGCATTGATGAGGGCGGCGTCAATCTTCATTCCCTGCCGCCCGCCGCTAAGCCGGGCAAAAGGTAAATAGCGGTATGCAGATTCTCAAACTGCGGGTGAAATTGATGCGGTCGCCGGTCAGTGATTATCCGGCGGGCGCGAAGGGAAAGATTGAAATAAAAATTTTGTTTGGGTAAATTATGCTATCATTTTAACCGGTGAAAGATTGTCAGGGATTTGCATTGCAAGGGGTTTATGGTATGATTTTAATGATGAAAAAATTGATGCGCCGGTCGGGTGCTGTTTTGGCGGCGGCTGAGGCTGCGGTGGCGCGCTTTCCTCAATTATTTTTACCCCCCCCCCCCCGTTTTTTGCATAACGATATGCAAAATAGCACTGTTGCTGAGCGTTTTTGCTTTCATGCCGAGTGTCTTGGCGAATGATATTCCCTTAGTAACTTTGCAGGCAGAGAACATTCAAGTGCGTGCCGATTGGAATGTGGTGGGCGATGATGCCAATCATTTTAGCGTGGAGGGCGGCACCTTAATGTTGCTGCCTAATGCACCTGGGACTGGGCATCCTGAAGGTAATACCATAATCGCTATCGTGGAAGTGCGCGATCAATTTTCGACGCTAAATCCAAGTTATGAAGATTTGACGGTGAGGGTGACGCTTACTGCCGTTATCATGGGTTGCGGTGCTGATTGGTATAGAAATTTTGCTAAATCTTATTATAGTGATGGGAATATTGCAGTGCAGTATTCTGGCTCGATTGGCGTTGGGGATGTTATTGCCAGAAGATATACTGAGAATGGATACAACCATATTTACCTGTATACAGTATCCGCAACTTACGATGGTAGTAGTACTTCCCAGACCTATATCACAACATCGCCCACCAGTTTATATGACAATCTAAAATGGGATTTTAGCAACTCGCCTAGCGGGTATACTTCACTTGGGGTAAATAAAAGTGAAGATTGTTTTGCTGAGGAAGTTGAAGCATTCCAAATTAACCAAGAAAAAATCGATTATCTTAATATTCATGCTCCTCTTATATCTGGATTTTATGCAGGAAAAGGAAGGTCGGTAACCGTAGCCTCTGCTTTTCGAAGTGATGATGGCAATCAAGTTTTCTATGTTAATGTGACGTTAGGAAATATCCTAAATGAACTATACACCCCAAAGGTTATTATTGATGATGACAAAGTATTTAGCATTGATGGCAAGTATCCGATTGGCAATAATTATGCGTATTTAGCTAGCCTCACTGTCGGAAGTGATTCAGTGCAGAAAACTTACTCTCACGAGGTTATAGTCGTGAATAATTGCCCCCCAATATATGAAGTCATTGCTTGGCAAGAGAATGGGTTTAGGATAAGCGCATCTGATTTTGACAAAGTGAGAGACTATGTGGCTGTTAATGGAACAATTTATACCAATACTACCGTAGTCTATATTGGCGTCAGCCTCTCCAAGGGTGTCGAATCCTACTTATTGGGCGCTTCAGGTTTATCCAATGGTGTTGCGGGTGAGGACTATCCAATAAAGTTTTCTGACCACTTCTTATGCGGCACTTAATAAAACAGGATGACGGGCAAACATTGACGCGCTATTCTTGCCGCCCGCCGCGGTCAATAAAATTGGCTGAATGGCAAGCGGGCAGGGCGGTTTAGGTTTATTTAATCTCACCCCCCGCTTTTAGGGGGGGGTGCAAGTGCCAAAGCACTTGCGGGGGGTGTTTTATCTTTACTTATTTATGA
>JBPCWX010000127.1:0-3026 GCA_051009095.1 Gammaproteobacteria bacterium
GTGCGCCGCTTTGATTTTGATGCGGCGATTATTTTCTCCGATATTCTCACCATTCCAGACGCCATGGGTTTGGGGCTGTTTTTTAGCGAAGGCGAAGGCCCGCGTTTTGAGCGTCCTTTGCAAAGCGAAGATGACATTGTCCGCTTGCGTCCCGCGCCGTTGGAAAAATTGGAATATGTCGCGGCGGCTTGCACTCTCACGCGGCAGGCATTGCCCGCCCAAACTCCATTGATTGGCTTTTGCGGCGCGCCTTTCACCTTGGCGTGTTATATGATTGACGGCGGCAGCGGGGGCTTTTGGCGGACGCGGGAGATGCGTTTTTCGCGCCCCGATTTATTGCATCGGGTGCTGGCAATGAATGCCGCATCTTGCGCCGATTTATTATGCGCGCAAGTTGCCGCCGGCTGTCAGGCGGTGATGATTTTTGACAGTTGGGGGGGGCTGCTGGGCGGCGATGAATATGAGCAGTTTTCGCTGGCTTATATCCGCCGTGTGGTCGCCGCCGTGAAAGAAAAAACCACCGCTCCGGTGATTGTGTTTGCGCGGCAGTGCGGTTTGCATCTGCCGGCGATTGCGGCTTGCGGCTGCGATGCGGTGGGGGTGGATTGGCAGACGCCTTTGCGCCTGGCGCGGCGCATGGTGGGCGAGCGGGTGGCCATTCAGGGCAATTTAGACCCGGCGGCATTGTTGGGAACGCCCGACAGCGTCGCTGCCGCCGCCCAAAATACGCTGGCGGATTATGGAGACGGCGACGGTCATATTTTCAATTTGGGGCATGGCGTGGATAAAAACACGCCGCCCGAAAATGTTGCGGCTTTGGTGGAAGCGGTGCGTGGATAGCGCGCCCAAGTGATAAGATATAACTATGCTTTTATCATCGGCAAGAACATGATTCGCTGCGCCAAAATTGCGCTGGTGTGGTCGGCGGCTTTTTTTGTGTCCTTGGTGGCGCTCAGCAATATCACCGACTACGGCACAAATTATGCCTTTGTTTCTCATGTTTTATCGATGGACACCATTTTTGCCGACAGTCAGCTTGGCGGGCGGGCGATTGTTTCGCCGTTGCTGCATCATCTGGCGTATTGGCTGATTATCGCCGGCCAAATTATGGTGGGCCTATTATGCTGGTGGGGCGGCTGGCGGATGTGGCGGCGGCGGCGCGAGCGCGCCCAAAATTTTGCCGCCGCCAAAAAAATGGCGGTGGCGGGTTTGACCTTGGGCGTGCTGTTGTGGTTTGTCGGCTTTATCAGTGTTGGCGGCGAATGGTTTTTGATGTGGCAGTCCCAAACATGGAATGCTCAGCGGACGGCGTTTAGTTTATCAATCATTTTTATGCTGCTGCTGATTTATGTGTCTTTGCCCGATGGGGAAGACCGCGGCGGCGAATAATTGCCGCTTGTCTGCTGAGATGACCACCCATCCGATTAAAGGGCGCGGTGCGGTGAATGCGCCGCCCGGCCGCTTTGAACATCGCCAGCACGAAGATATTGATGATGGTTGGGAGTTGGCGGCTGAGCCGCTGTCGTCTCCAGAAACCATTATCCGCTTTGAGCAGGCAAAAAGTATTCTGAGCGAAAACGACTCGCCGGATATTCCTCATCAATTATCCGCTAATCCATACCGCGGCTGTGAGCATGGCTGCGTGTATTGCTTTGCGCGGCCGTCTCATGCTTTTTTGGGGCTGTCGCCGGGTTTGGATTTTGAGACCAAAATTTTTGCCAAGCAAAACGCCCCCGATTTATTGCGTCAGTCCCTGTTGCGTCCCGGCTATCGGGTGCGCCCTTTGGCTTTGGGGATTAACACCGATGCTTATCAGCCGGCGGAGCGGCGGTTAAAAATTACGCGGCAGATGTTGGAGGTTTTAGCCGCCTGTCATCATCCAGTATCGCTCATCACCAAGTCCGCGCTTATTGAACGGGATGTGGATATTTTATCGGCAATGGCCAAACAGGGTTTGGCGGAAGCGGCTGTTTCCATTACCTCACTGGACAATAACCTCACCCGCAAATTGGAGCCGCGCGCTGCTGCTCCGGGACGGCGATTGAAAATAATTGAGCGCTTAGCCGCTGTCGGCGTGCCGGTCACAGTCTTATTGGCGCCGATTATTCCCGCGGTTAACGACAATGAGATTGAGGCGTTATTGGCTGCCGCGGCGGCGGCCGGTGCGCAAAATGCCGGCTATGTGGTGCTGCGTCTGCCGCATGAATTAAAAGAAGTGTTTCAAGGCTGGCTGGCGGAGCATCTGCCCTTGCGGGCGCAAAAAGTGATGGCGCAGGTGCGCGATATGCACGGCGGTTATGATTACAACCCCGAATTTTTTGCCCGCCACACGGGGCGGGGGGTGTTGGCCTCATTGATTGCCAGCCGTTTTGCCGTTGCCCGCCGTCGCCATGGCTTGCGCCCGCCGCGGCGACAATCGCTGCGCTGCGATTTATTTCGCCCGCCACATGGTGGGCAGTTAAGTTTAACTTTTACCGCGATAAAATGATATTTTTATCGGACAAAGCAGGCGTATAATGATTGACCATAACAAAAGGAGCAAATGATGAGCGATATGATTACTCGGGCGGAAAATATGCTGTTGGCACCGGCGGAGCTGACGTTGGCGCAGGTGCAGCGGCAGATAGCATCGGCGGCGCACGGTCTCGATTGGTTGGATATGTATTTTCAGGTTAGCACCAGCGAAGGTTGGCGGCTGGAAGATGGCGAGGTTAAAACCGGCCATTATAGCGCGGACAGTGGTGTGGGTTTGCGCGCCTTGCGCGGTGAAACTACGGCTTGCGCCAGCAGCGATATAATTGCCCCGCAGACCATTGCCGACATTCGCCGCGTGGCGCAGGTTGCCAAAACACACGGCGGGCATTTGGCGCTGGGAGACATTGCGCCGCCGGTGAATGCACCGCCGCGTTTTGTTGATATTAATCCGGTGGAGGCGACTGCGGATGTGGAAAAAATTGCATTGCTGCAAAAGATTGACACCATTGCCCGTGCCGCCGATGCGCGGGTGGAAAATGTTATCGCCAGCG
>JBPCWX010000128.1:0-5705 GCA_051009095.1 Gammaproteobacteria bacterium
CAACCGCTTTCCAAGGCGCAAAAAAATTCTTCGCCGGCGATATTGCGCCGATTCCAATTCAGCACTGCCAGTGCCGCGGCAATACGCGGCTCCTCCGCCAGCGGTTCGTTATGACCAAAACTAAGCAAGGGCTGTTTGCGCTGCTGCATGGTTAAGGTTGACGGCGCCAAAACCCGCGCAAAAGCACGGCGCAAGGGATAGCGATATTCAGCGATATTATTTGCCACCACCGCCACCGCAGCCTGAGGATTTTGTTGCAAATGCTGCTCCAGCCAATGCGCCGCCGCTTCGCATTCAGCATCAATGTCGGGCAGTAAAATTTGATGGGCCTGATGATGTTGGGCGGCTGCCGCCGGCTGCTGAGTGATGACCGTAAACCGCTGCAATAACTTTTGATACAACGGGCGCGTTTCTTCTTCGGTTAAATAAATTTGTTCGGCGCCGGCGGCGGCAATGGGCGCATCCGCCAAACGGTGCGCCGCTTCCGTTATCGTTAGACTATTGATTTTTTGCGCGTCAATGGAAAATTGTTTTTGCCATTGCGCAAAAGCGCGCGTGTCTTCCGCGGCGGCAAATGCGGCGGCAAATTTTGAGTCCGTGGGGGAGATGGCAAACAGCAAGCATAGCCGGTGCGCTTGGCGGGCAAGTTCGGCGAGTTCGCCTATGGGCAAGGGGCGATTTTCGCGTCTACTCCATTGCGATATGATATTGCGCCATAGCAGCCTTTCCGCAAAAGGCGACAGTAATGTTGGCCCGCCATATTCTCGCCGCTGCGTTTTCCACCAGTCACGCGTCCAACTTTCTATGGTCCTCACACGCAACTGGGGCACTGTGGTGTCAGATGCGCCGTGCATTTGCGCCCATTGGCGATTAATAGCGCGGCGCTGCCGTTCAAATGCCGTGAGGACAACAAAATTCTTTCCTGCCCCGGCGATTAATTCCTCTGGTGAAGGGGCGTGTTTTTGTAGTTGATAAAAATCGTCAGTCATTAATAAATTTGGCGGTTGGATATTTCGCTAGGCTGGAATTATAGCAATATATAGGAAAACCTGACGAAGAAAATCTGCCCCCACTTTGGGCAAAAGATAATTAAACGGCTTGTGCCGAAGTTAAAAAAACAGCGGCGGCAAAACTGCCGCCGCTGCGCCGTGCCAGTTAGGATTAGCACGGCTTGGAGGGAGAGATAACTTCTATGCTTCCCGCAATACCGCCGATGCCCCCGCAAATTGCTCGCTTTCGGTGGAGCCTTGCAGCGCACCCAATGACGATGCACCACCCGACACAATTTGGGTGATGGCATCAAAATATCCCGCGCCCACTTCGCGCTGGTGCTTGACCGCAGTAAAACCTCGCGATTGGGCGGCAAACTCGTTTTCTTGCAATTCCACAAAAGCCGGCATGCCACTGGCGCGATATTTTTCCGCCAAATAAAACATGCTGTAATTGAGTGCATGAAAACCCGCCAACGTGATGAATTGAAATTTATAACCCATTTTGCCAAGTTCGCGCTGAAAGCGGGCAATGTCCGTGTCGCCCAAATTTTTGCGCCAGTTGAAAGACGGCGAACAGTTATAAGCAAGCAATTTGCCCGGAAATTGGTCGTGAATCGCATCGGCAAACTTTTGTGCATCCGCCAAATTGGGCGTAGCGGTCTCGCACCAGATCAAGTCAGCAAATGGCGCATATGCCAAGCCTCGGGCGATGGCCGCATCCAAACCACAATGCAGGCGATAAAATCCCTCACTGCTGCGCTCTTCGTCTCGGCGAATAAAAGGAGCGTCCGCCTCGTCGCAATCGGAAGTGATAAGTTGTGCCGCTTCAGCGTCAGTGCGCGCCACCAATAATGTCGGCACATCGGCAACATCGGCCGCCAGCCGTGCCGCCACCAATTTGGCCACCGACTCTTTGGTGGGCACCAATACTTTGCCGCCCATATGCCCGCATTTTTTGGCGGAAGCAAGCTGGTCTTCAAAATGCACCCCCGCCGCACCGGCATCAATCATCGCACTCATCAATTCAAAAGCATTGAGCACACCGCCAAAGCCGGCCTCGGCGTCAGCAACAATGGGGGCTAACCAATCCGTTTGGCCGCCGCCTTCCACGCTTTCAATCTGTGCCGCCCGCAACAAGCAATTATTGATGCGCCGCACCACTGAGGGCACACTGTCGGCGGGATACAAAGATTGGTCGGGATACATTTGCCCGGCGTTGTTGGCGTCTGCCGCCACCTGCCAGCCAGAAAGATATATCGCTGGCAGACCCGCGCGCACTTGCTGCATCGCCTGATTGCCGGTTAGCGCACCCAGCGCATTAACATATGAATCGCCGCCCTGATTGACACGCGCCCATAACTTATCCGCCCCCAAACGCGCCAGCGTGTGCTCGATGCGGATGCCACCGCGTAACCGCAATACATCTTCAGCCGTGTAGGGACGGCGTACGCCCGTCCACCGCGGATTATCTTGCCAGTCTTGTTCCAGTTGTGCCGTCTGTTGCATGATTTGTTCCTTTTTTTATCCACACAAATAAACTTTATTGCATTGCAATATACATTAAAAAAAACAAAAAAACAAGAAAAATTGTAAATATTTTTAGAATAATAATATGTTATTTAATAAAGTGTTTTTATTTTGAGGTCATTATTTCATGGTTATATTGCCATGCAATAAAATAATTCCATATTTTAATAAAAAACACCACCCAATGTAGCGGCTGGGCTCTGCGGACTGTTTGCGGTTATTTTAGATTGGCGAATCCCGCGGGGGCGTCAAATTTTTATACCAAACTTATTGAGGGCAAAAATCATCATGGCATATGCCGCCACCGTTACGACAATGGCGGCGGTCAGGGACCAGCCAAAATGCCACCCCCAACGCACAAAAACGGGCAATGATGCAAACAGCGACAAGGACGGTAATACCAGCCAAAATATGCCATTGGATAGTTTGACCACTTGCGCCACATCGCGCGTGTCGCTATATAGCCAGATAAACGCCAGCACGGACACCAGCGGAATGGACGCCAAAGCCGCACCTAATAATGCGCTGCGTTTGGCAAGCTCGGAAATGAGGGCAATCAGCACCGCCGAAACAATGATTTTTATCAACACGTACATGGTTATGATTGTACCCCGTTTTTGCTGCTGTGAAACTAAAACAACACCATGCAAATAATTTTGCTTAGGTTATAAAAAAAACCGTCAATCGGATTAAAATTTATGGTCGCTAAAATTATTTTGCCTCTGGAAAATCTCAATGCCCCCTTTGCCCCAATCTGCACGAATTGTTATCATCGGTGCAGGTATCCACGGTTTATCGGTTGCCGCCCACCTCAGCCATGCCGATGATGTGGTTATTGTCGATAAAAGCGCCATCGGTGCCGGCGCGTCAGGCATTGCCTGCGGTGTTGTCCGCAATAATTATTTTCAACCCGCCATGCGCGAATTGATGGCGCACAGTGTTGGCGTGTGGGAGAGCGACCCCCAATCTTTTTCATATCATGGTGTCGGCTATTTGCAAGTGAGCATGGAATCCATGCGCGAACAAGTGCGCGGGATTGCCGCACAACAAGAGGCGATCGGCTATGAGTCGGAATTTATTGAGGGCGAAGAAAAAACGCGGCGATATATGCAGGCGATTTTTCCCGATTGGCAGGCGACCGGAGTCACTTCGGTGCTACACGAAAAACGCGGCGGTTATGCCAATAATATGGCGTCTTTGCGAGGGCTGGCCCAAAAAGCGCAAGCCAACGGTGCGGTTATTGCCGAGCATACCGCGGTCGTCGGTTTTGACAAAGACACCGCTGGCGCCGTGCACACAGTAAAAACAACACGCGGCGATATTGCCTGTGAACAAGTTGTTATCGCGGTTGGTCCCTGGGTGCGTGACTGCTGGCGGATGCTTGATTTACCGCCCTGCGTGTCGGTTAGGGGCAACCGCCACCGGGAAGAAAAACCCATGTGGCGCTATTGGTCTTTGCAAGAGGGAACGCTGGGAGTGTCGCCGGATTTTCTGAGCGACGCCAACGGTCAGGCGCCACCGGTGACGCATGTTGATTGTGATGCGCCGCTGTCTTCCATTGTCGATGGGCGGGTTATCACCGACCAGCCGTGGGGGATTTATTACAAGCCGGATTTTCATTTTAACGGCGTCCAAGGAGGCGCCGCACCCAATGAGGTATTGCGCGCGGCCAATGAAGTGTCGGTTGATCCGTACGGGGCAAACTCGCCGGAGTTTGTGGTGGGCGATGACTTTGCTGAGATGTGGATGTCGGCATTGGCGCATTGTCAATCGCGTTTTGCCGACCAATGGGCAAATTATCGGCGTGAGCCATCGGGCGGTATCGGTTGTTTTACGCCGGACAATTTTCCTGTTTTTGACCGGGTTGATGACGGTAATGTCTATTGGCTCGCCGATTCCAATCACGGTTATAAAATGCTGGGCGTGGGCGCGCTGGTGGCGCAAGAATTAGAAGGTAGCCCATCGGCTTTGCTGGCGCCGTTTCGCTTTTCACGCTTTGCCAACGGCAAAACACATCCAACATCCAACAGCCCTTTTCCTTGGAGTTAAATTTTTGATGACCACCGGAGAGCATGTCATGACCACATCCCGTTATCTGTGCAAAGAAATTTATGCCGGCACCCGCGCCCCAGTGGAAGAGGCTACCACCTTGATCCCTGACGCCTACACTGACGCAGAATTTTTTGCTTTGGAACAAAAACAGATTTTTGCACGCAACTGGGTGGTGGCTGGTCCTGCTTCCCGCTGCCGCGCCCCCGGCGATTTTATGACGGCGGAAGTTGGCGGGCAGTCAGTCATTATCACCCGTGATGAAAACGGCGATTTACGAGGTTTTTATAATGTCTGCCGTCATCGCGGCACCCGCTTGTGCGAGGGCGCCGGCAAAATAAAAAAACACATTGTTTGCCCCTATCACGGCTGGGGTTACAATTTGCGCGGGGACTGCGTAGGCACGCCGCTGTTTGACAAAGGAGCGAATCGGCGGGCGTTAAAAATGCACGATATGTCGCATTTGCGCGGCTTTGACAAAAAAGATTTTGGCTTGTTTCCCGTTCGTGTATCGCAATGGGGAGCTTTGATTTTTGTGTGCATGGACAACGACGCCCCGCCGCTGACTGAAGTTATTGGAGATTTACCGCAGCGTTTGGCCAATTATCGGCTGACTGAATGGCAAGAGTTGCGGGAGCGCACCTATAACATTGCCGGTAATTGGAAACTGCTGTTTGAAAATGCGGTGGAGTATTACCATCTGCCCTGGGTGCATCCGCGCTTGGCAAAAACCTCACGGGTTGCCGATCATCATCGCTGGCAAGGCACTGGCATGTATTGCGGCATCTGCACCTCGCCGGTAACGGCGACTGATGATGCGGGGTGGTTGACGATGAAAAACCTGCCCGGCTTGACAGAGACAGAACAAGTCAGCGGCTACTTTTTTGGTCTGTTTCCCAATGTGATTATTTTTATCATGCCGAGTCATGCTTTTATCATTAACGCCCGCCCGGTTTCACCCACGCAAACCATCGAGACGGCGTGGTTAATGAGTCATGCCGAATGTGTTGATGACATGTCCGAGACGGCGATTGAGGAAGTGATGAAATTTTGGCATGAGGTTAACTTGGAGGATGTGGGCATTTGCGAAAAAGTGCAGCAGGGGCTGGCGCAAAAGCCATATGGCGGCGGACGCCT
>JBPCWX010000129.1:0-7352 GCA_051009095.1 Gammaproteobacteria bacterium
CACCTTCCCGTGCCGCATCATCTGCATCATCGTCGACCGCTCCGTCCACTTCGCCGTCTGCGACACCCTCCACACCCCCTACGCAAAGCGTAGTGGTCGGTGGGGCGGCAACACCGGCGGGGACGGCGGCGGATGCGCCGGTTAAAAAACCTTTGGCGGGCAAATACGCTTACAATGCCCGGGATTTGCAAAAACTGCGCGCCGAATGGGAAGCCGCATCGCAACAGCAAGCGGTTGTCCCGGCGAGTCCCTCCACAGCCACCAAACCTGCTGCTTCAGTGGCGACGGCGGCGGCCGCTTCTGTTGCGCCCACGAATGTGCGGCGGCGATTTAATGTTGATTGGAGCTGGCCTGTTGCGGGAAAAGTGATAAACGCTTTTAGCGAATCGTCAAAGGGCGTAAATATTGCCGGGCAAAAAGGGGATGATGTTTTTGCCAGCGCGGACGGGCAAGTGGTGTATGTGGGCACTGGTGTCAAAAGTTATGGTCGCTTAGTTATCCTCAAGCATAACAATGATTATTTGAGCGCCTACGCACACAATGACAAAATTTTGGTGAAAGAAGGTCAGCGTGTATCGCGCGCTGAAAAAATTTCCACTATGGGCGACAGCGGGGCATCGCGCGTTATGCTGCACTTAGAAGTTCGCAAGGCGGGCAAGCCATTTGACCCAATGCAAGTGCTACCGCTAAAGCCGTAATTTACAGCCAACTGCCAAGTCATTTACCCACATTTTCCACTATTTGCACCGCGCGCCGATTTCCTTTATCAAGGATGATAAATTGCCGTCCACAATGGCCGCCCGCAAATCACCCATCAGGGCGCGATAATGTGCTAAATTGTGCAGCGTCATCAATCTCGCCGCTAACATTTCATTAACGGCAAACAAATGGTGTAAATAAGCCTTTGAATAAACGCGGCAAACGGCGCATGTGCAATTTTCATCGGGTGGCGATAAATCGCGGCGATGGCATGCGTTGCGTATATTCAGGGTGCCGGTGGTGGTGAATAATTTACCGTTGCGGCCATTGCGCGCCGGCATGACGCAGTCCATCATATCCACTCCCACAGCAACCGCTTGGGCAATATCCAAAGGTGTGCCGACACCCATTAAATATCTTGGCTGCGTCATCGGCAGACGGCGCACCGTGGCGCTTAGAATATCACTCATGGCGTCTTTGCTTTCGCCCACCGCCAAACCGCCAATGGCATAACCATCAAAGCCAACAGCCATCAGAGCATCGGCGGATTCGTCTCGTAAAGATTGAAAGATGCCGCCTTGGACAATGCCAAACAAAGCCGCCGCATTATCGCCATGCGCTGTTTTGCATCGTTGCGCCCAAGCCATGGAGCGGCGCATGGAGCAGGCAATATCGCCTTCATTGCCGCCAGCGGGCGGGCAGTCGTCTAAGACCATGACAATGTCGCTGCCCAAAGCGCGCTGGATAGCCATACATTTTTCGGGGGTGAGCAACCGCTCTTCGCCATTATGCGGGGCGCGAAAATACGCGCCGTCATCATTAATTTTACACCGCGCGCGCAAGCTGAATAATTGAAAGCCGCCAGAATCGGTCAGAATGGCGCGCCGCCAGCCGGCAAAACCATGCAAACCGCCATGCGCCGCAATAATGTCTTCGCCGGGACGCAGCCATAAATGAAGTGTGTTTGCCAGCATGATGTCAAAGCCCAAGGCGGCTAATTCCACCGGCGGCACGCCGCGCACTTGTCCCAAGGTTCCCACCGGCATAAACGCCGGCGTGGCAATATCGCCCCGTGCTGTTGATATTACGCCGGCGCGCGCGCTGCCGCAAGAAGCCTCAATATTAAATCGCACGGTCAAGCAGCATGGCGTCGCCATAACTGTAGAAGCGGAATTTTTCCGCCACCGCCTGCTGATATGCCGCCAACACCCGCGCGGTGCCGCCAAAGGCGCACACCAGCACCAATAAGGAGGAGCGGGGCAGGTGAAAATTTGTCAGCAATAAGTCGGCAGCGTGAAAGATAAAACCGGGCTTGATAAAAAGCGTGGTTTCTCCGCTGGCGGCGCGTATTTGTCCGTCCGCCGCCGCCGTCTCCAAAGCGCGCAAAGCGGTGGTGCCGACCGCGATAATGCGACCGCCGCGCTGTTTGGCGGTGTTGATGCGGCGCGCCGCGGTTTGACTCACGCAATAACGCTCGGCATGCAAAGAATCGGCGCTGAGCCCGTTGCGCAGTGGCTGAAAAGTGCCGGCGCCGATGTGCAGGGTGATGCGCGCCATGCCCACGCCGCGCCGCCGCAAAGCAGCCAGCAAGTCGGGCGAAAAATGCAGCCCCGCAGTCGGCGCGGCAACAGAGCCGGCAAAACGGGCAAAAAGCGTTTGATAACGCTCACCGTCGGTTGCGCTTGGGTGGCGGCGAATATAGGGCGGCAGCGGCACCTTGCCCACCCGCCCAAAACGCCGCCGCGCATTGACTTCCCGGCCGTTTGCATCCAGCGCCGCCAGGTGAAAAAATTCCCCTTCTCTGCCGCGTACGATAAAATTGCCGCCGGCATATAACCTCGCCCCGGTGCGCGGTGTTTTGGCGGCGCGCACTTTTGCCAATAATTCGCTGTCATTGATAAACCGCTCCGCCAAAATTTCCACTTTGCCCCCGCCCGGAATTTTGCGCCCGTGCAAACGCGCCGGCAATACTTTGGAGTCATTGACCACCAGCAGATCGCCGGCCTTGAGCAAGGTCGGCAAGTCGGCAATTTGGCGGGCGGCGGTGCGGTTGCCGCGCACGTGCAAAAGCCGCCCGCCGTCTCGCTTGGCGGGTGGGTATTGCGCCACCAAATTGGGCGGCAGGGTAAAAGCGAAAGTGTCAGACATGGCAAAAACGGTGCTGTTGAGAGGACTTGAACCTCCGACCTACTGATTACGAATCAGTTGCTCTACCAGCTGAGCTACAACAGCGATGGAATGATTCTATCTTAATGTGGCGGTTTATCTTTGCATGGCAAGATAACGGAGCAACATTGACGCTGTTTGCCGATTTGTTTGCCGTTAGTTAATCTCATTCCCAAACGTTTGGGAATGAGATTAAAATTTGGCGGATTATGGCTACCCGCAACTTTATGGCAAGATTACTGCTTGAAAGTCGTTGCGGGCAGGCTACGCTATCAAATCTATGACATAATCCAACCCAAAAATGCGGTATTTTATCGCCACCGCTTAGGCCAGTTATCGGGAAAGCCCATCTGTGCTGGTGCGGCAATGGGATATTTTTGGGTCAGCGTAATAAAATCCTGCCGCCAGCGGTGCTGAGGGCAAATGAGGTCCAGCAAATAAAGCATAATTAGCAGTGAATTAAATAACGGATGGCCGTCAACCAGAACAGCAGGCGATAATTTTTTGTTATTTTTGGGGTAACTCGGCACGGCGCGGTCAAAGTGCTGATTCCACAAGCGGGCGTGGTGGGCGCAAGCATTGCGCATTAGGCAAAAATGATATATCCAAGACTCTAAAACCGGGTGAGGCACATCATATATGCGGGCAATATTTTTGCGCACGGACATGGTCCTTAGGCTGGCGTACCACCTTGAGAGCATACCAAAGGACATTATTTCCGAGACCGCCCAAATGGAAGATGTCTCTTCGGAATATTTTTCCGTTTGCCTTTTGATAAAAGATTCGTCAGAGCGTGCAGTTTCTCTTTTTAGCGTTTTCATGTTGCCGCGCCAGTGCTGGTCGTGAATTTTGTCGACCAGATGCGCATGAGAACCGTAGGTTTTGCTCATTTGATACGCCCACTGCGTCCGTATGGAAACTTCAATCCGCTCCAAGGCATTGAGGACAAGCAGTCTTAGTTCACGGTCAAATTCATATAATGCCACAACATCTTGCAAATAAGTGCCCGGGCGAAATTGGTGGGTGGTGTGATTTTCTTCATATATGCGCCAATACATGCCCAAACGATAATAGTTAATGTGCTGCAATGTGGCGATGGCGGATTCCCGCTGCGGAATGATCATGCCGCGAGAAATAAGATTGTCAACCTGTTGCTCGTAACTATGATGGGTTTTGGGGTTAGGCTGTTTGCTCATAACGCGAAAAAAGACCCGCCAATTTGAGGATGCGAAGCATAGCCTTGGCGGGTTCGATTAGTTGTATTATACACAAAAACACACAAAAAACACGTAAAAAGTATTAATTTTGTGCGGTCGGGTGCACAAGTACCGCCCACGCCAAAAGCAAGGCACCGACGGTGATGGCGGAATCGGCAAGGTTAAAAGCCGGCCAATGATAGCCGCTCCAATGGACATCAATAAAATCTATGACATAGCCCAAACGCATGCGGTCGCACAAATTCCCGGCGGCACCGCCAATGAGCAGCGTCAAAGCCAGCACTTCCGTGCGGGTGCTGGCGCGCCAAAGCCATGCCAACAAAAAAGCAATGATTAGCGCCGCCGTCCCTGATAAAAAATAACGTCCCCAGATGCCGCTGTCGGCCAGTAAACTAAATGCCGCCCCCGTGTTTTCGGCATACACCAAACGCAAAAACGGCGCCATAATGTGGGGCGATTCGCGCAGGGAAGAAGAGATTACTAACCATTTTGTCCATTGGTCGGCGGCGATAATGAATAAGGCTCCGCTAATCCCTATTGTCCCGCCCAAATGCCGCATCCGCATCAATTTTGCCGTTTATTTAACCATGCCGCTATTGCGTGCCTGCCACCACAAAATTAACAATTCGTCCGCGCACAATAATGGTTTTGCGGGGTTCAGCACCCGCCGCCCAAATCGCCGCCACTGCTCGGCGGGCGGCATCGGTGATTTCCTCGTCGCTGGCGTCCGTGGATATTTCAATCTGGCCACGCCGCCGTCCGTTAACCTGCACCGCCAAAGTTTGCATGCCGCTGGTCAATAAAGATTCGTCCGCCTGTGGCCATGCGGCATCGGCAATAAATCCTGCCATGCCCAAATGTTCCCACAAGGCTTGGGCGATGTGCGGTGTCGCCGGCGACAACAGGCGCAGCACCAGACCATAACCCTCGCATAAAAAAGCGTTAATATCCGCCATTTGCCGCTCATTGCCGGCGGCGGTTTGGGCGGTAAAATTTTGCAATTCATTCATCATCATCATGGCCGCCGAAGGAATGTTGTTTAACCTCATGCGGTTAATGTCATAGTCGGCTTTGAATAATAATTTATGCAGTTGGCACCGCGTGGTGGCGATTTTGCCGTCAAGGTCATCAACGCCGCCACTGCGCTGGTCGCCGCCATTTTGCGGCAGTGCTTGCACCGCCTCCCACAAGCGGTTGAGAAACCGCGCACTGCCGCGCACGCCTTCGTCTGACCATTCCAAAGACTGCTCCGGCGGGGCGGTGAATAAAATAAATAACCGTGCCGCATCAGCGCCATGGCTGCGCACCATGTCTTCGGGCACCACACCGTTATTTGATGACTTGGACATTTTAATTTGGCCAGCATAGCACACGGCATTACCGTCGCGGTCGCGCCCGCCGATAACGCGCCCTTTATCATCTTTTTCCCATTCCACCACGGACGGTGACACCCAGATTCGCTTGCCGTTGTCATCGCGATAAAAGGCGTGGTTTAGCACCATTCCCTGACACAGCAGATTTTGGAATGGCTCATCATACCGTTTATCCGCCGGATACATGCCGGCGTCACGCATCAGTTTGTGAAAAAAGCGAGCGTATAAAAGATGCAGGCAGGCGTGTTCAATTCCGCCGATGTATTGATCCACCGGCATCCAATAAATCGCCCGCTGGTCAATCATGCCGTCGGCGCAATCGTGGCTGGCAAAGCGGGCAAAATACCATGACGATTCCACAAAAGTGTCCAAAGTGTCGGTTTCGCGCCGCGCTTCGCCGCCGCAGGTCGGGCAGCGGCACTGAGTAAAAGAATCCATCTTTGCCAGCGGTGAGCCGCGTCCATCAATAATCGCATCCGACGGCAGGCGTATCGGTAAATCTTTTTCGGGGACGACCACGTCGCCGCACTTTGGGCAATGAATAATCGGAATAGGGCAACCCCAATATCGCTGCCGTGATACACCCCAATCGCGCAGGCGATATTGTATTTCACGCTGCGCCATGTCTTTATCCGCCAAAGCGGTAATCACTCGCTGCTTGGCCTCTTCGTTGTCCATGCCGTCCAAAAAGTCGGAGTTAATCATGGTCCCGCCCACTAATGAAGCGGTGTCATCAATGGCAAAGGTTTGTTTGTCGGCGGCGGGCGGGAGGACCACGGGAATCACCGGTAAATGATAGGCGCGGGCAAATTCTAAATCGCGCTGGTCATGGGCGGGGCAGCCATAGATCGCGCCGCTGCCATATTGCATGAGGACAAAATTGGCGATATATACCGGTAATTGACGGTCGGGAGCAAAGGGATGAATGGCGTGCAAACCCGTGTCCATGCCTTCTTTGGGGGCTTTGCTGAGCGCCTCTTCGCTGAGTGCCAAACTCTTGCAGTGGGCGGTAAAATCAGCGATGGCTGGATTATTTTTTGCGGCGGCAATGGCAATCGGATGTTCTGGGGCAATGGCGCAAAAAGTCGCGCCAAAAATTGTGTCGGGACGGGTGGTGAATACTTCCAAGCGGCTGCCGTCTGTCAAGGATAAATATATTTTCGCCCCTTCGGAACGACCCAACCAACGGCGCTGCATTTGTTTAACGGATTCTGGCCAGCCGTCGAGATTGTTAATTTCTTGCAATAATTCATCGGCATATTTTGTTATCTTCATAAAATACATGGGAATATCGCGCCGCTCCACCGGGGCGCCAGAGCGCCATCCTTTGCCATCAACCACTTGCTCATTGGCGAGTACGGTGTTGTCCACTGGATCCCAATTAACAGTGGCGTGTTTTTTATAAACCAGCCCTTTTTTATACAAGCGGGTGAAAAATAACTGCTCCCATCGATAATACGAATCATCACAGGTGGCGTGTTCGCGCCGCCAATCAATGGCAAGACCAAGGGCTTTGAGTTGCGTGCGCATATCGTCAATGTTGCGCCGCGTCCATTGGGCGGGCGGGATATTGTTGTCAATGGCGGCGTTTTCGGCGGGCAACCCAAAGGCATCCCAGCCCAGCGGCTGCAAAACATTAAAACCCAGCATGCGCCGGTGGCGTGCCACCATGTCGCCGATGGTGTAGTTGCGCATATGTCCCATATGCAGCTTGCCGGAAGGGTAGGGAAACATTGACAGGCAGTAAAATTTGGGCGCGTCACGGCACTCATCAACGGCAAAAACTTCCCGCGATTCCCACGCCGCTTGCGCGCGTTTTTCCACTTCGGCAAAAGGATACATGCTCATCAAGGCAAATTATACGCCACCGCAAAGGGTGTTTGCGGTTAATAAATCA